>JAZRVU010000001.1:0-16048 GCA_045599305.1 Acutalibacteraceae bacterium
GCCGTGAACGTCGTGCTGAGCAACAGCAGTATTAGGACACAGCACAGGATCCGTTTCATGGTGTCCGCTCCTTTTTGTCGATGTAATATATGTATTTTACCACATTCGTGCCCGTTTCACAAGTCCCCGCACAAAAAAAGCACGGAGAGCCATGCTCTCCCGGCGATTATGTATTCTGTCAGTCGGCGGTTTTCAGCACATCGACATATTTTTTCACGTTGCGCTGATATTCCTCCACAAACGTGCTGTCCCGACCGGAGTGCAGTTCCTCGATGTAGCCGTGCTCATTGCCCTTGATGGTGTCGTCACCGATACTCAGGATATCCACCGCGAGGTTGGAGCACTGGTCGCTGATCCGCTCCAGATTGACCAGCATATCCAAAAACACCATGCCGCCGGACACGCTGCACGCGCCCGCCTTCAGCCGCTCGATGTGGTTGGCCTTGAGCATCTCCTCCAGATCGTCCACGACCTCCTCCAGCGGCTCCACCCGCCGGGCGGCCGCCAGGGCGGAATCGCCGCTGCCGTCATAACCGGCGATCGCAAGCGTGATGGCCTCCCGCACCGCATCGGTGACCACACCGATCTCACGGGCGCCCTCGGGCGAAAACGTCTTTTTGTGCTCATAGAGGAACTGGGCGCCCTCCGCCAGATTGACGGCCAGATCGCCGATGCGCTCGAACTCTGTATAGGCGCGCAGCAACAGGTTGAGGCGGGTGTTGTCCGCCTCGCTCTTCACCTTGGGCGACAGCTCCACCAGATAATTGTTGCTGGCGTCGGCCATCTGGTCGATCAGCGTCTCCCGCTCCTCGATTCCGGCACGCACCGTCTCATCGTAATTCTTAAGAAGCGATACCGCCGCGTTATAGTTATCCAGTGCCAGTTCGCCCATATGGGAGATCACGTGCGCCGTCTGATCCAGTGCCATGGAGGGCGACAGGAACAGGTGGATATCCAGCGCCTGAATGTTGGCCTGCATCTCGGCATATTTGTTTTCCGTGTCGGTGTCCGCGTCCTTGATGACCCGGCAGGAGAGCCGCTCCAGCAGCCCGGCAAAGGGCAGCAGCAGCAATGCCGTCACTAGCTTGAACAGTGTCTCGAAATTGGCCACATCACCGCTGGACATCGCGGTGCCCCACAGGTCATTCAGCACACCGAAGCGGTGCAGCAGCAGGATGACCGTCATGAACAGCGTGCCGCCGAAAATGCTGAACAGCACGTGCACGAAGACCGCCCGTTTGGCGTTGGCCTTGGTGCCGATACTGCAGATGATGGCGGTGGTAACACAGGTGCCCAGCGCCGCGCCGATGACGTAGGAGAAGCAGAGGCTGAAGCTCATGACACCGGTGGAGCAAAGCGACTGCAGAATGCCCACCGAGGCGGAGGAACTCTGCACCAGCGCGGTGATGACCGTGCCGCTGACCAGCCCCCAGAAAGGCGAGGACACACTCGCGATCAGATCTTTGAAAATGTCGGAATCGGCCAGCGGCTTCATGGCGGCCGTCATACCCAGCAAACCGGTGAACAGCACCGAAAAGCCCAGCAGGATCTTGCCGATGTTATGCGTGCCGCTGCCCTTGATAAACTTGAAAAGCAGGATGCCGATGATGGCACCCAGCGGTGCCAATGTCTCCGGCGTGAAGAGATCGAGCCATGTACCGGAGGAGGACTGCACATCCAACAGACGAATGATCTGGGCGGTGATGGTGGTACCCACGTTGGCACCGAATACGATGCCCAGTGCGGGACGCAGCTCCAACACGCCGGCGCCCAGCAGACCGACGGTGAGCACGATGGTGGCGGTGGAACTCTGGATCACGCAGGTGATGAGAAATCCCAACAAAAAAGCGACCACGACATTGCCGGTCACTTTGCTCAGCACGCGTTTCAGGGCCGAGCCGGAAAAGCTTTTGAGGCCGTTGCCCATGACTTCCATTCCATAGAGGAACAGCGCCAATCCGCCCAGCAGCGAGATTGCGGAAATAAATGTGCTGATGCTCATGCTGACACTCCTTTTCCTGCCGTCTTCACTCTCACGGCTTTTTCATATCCAAATTCGTCCAGAATAATAATGCATCATTTTCGGGAAAATGTAAAGAGAAAATGCATAAAAAAATCGCCTTTGAACGAATTTTCGCGAATAGCACATTCCCGAAAAAAGCAGGCGGAAAAATATGGGCAAATAGACAATGTCCCCCGCCCCTTGCAACCTGCCCGCATTTATGATAAAATAATAAATATACAGATAGAAAGGAGTGGGCTCTGTGCAGCGGTACGATATCACCGGCATGAGTTGTGCGGCGTGCAGCGCACGGGTTGAAAAGGCCGTTTCGGGGGTGGCGGGCGTCACCGCCTGCACCGTCAGCCTGCTCACCAATTCCATGGCCGTGGAAGGCACCGCCGACCCGAAAGCCGTTACGGCCGCGGTGGCGGCCGCCGGCTACGGCGCCTCGCTCCAAGGGCAGTCGGCCGTCCCGGCACCCGCCGATGACGAATCGGCGGCGCTCAAGCGGCGGCTGCTGATCTCGCTGATCTTTCTGATCTTGCTGCTGCCCCTTTCCATGGGGCATATGCTGGGGCTGCCGCTGCCCGCCGCTCTGGAGCAGAGTCCGCTTGTCAACGCGCTCATCCAACTGCTGCTCACCGTCGCCGTCATGGCGGTGAACCGGGCATTTTTTGTCCGCGGCTTCAAAGGCCTCATCCACCGCGCTACCAATATGGACACGCTGGTCGCGCTGGGTGCCGCCGCGGCATTCGTCTACAGCACGGCCGTCCTGTTTTTGATGGCGGCCGACCCGGCGCACGCCGCGCACCGCCTGCATGAGCTGTATTTTGAATCCGCCGCCATGATCCTCACCCTCATCACGGTGGGCAAATGGCTGGAAGCGCGCGCCAAAGGGCACACCACCGACGCCCTGCGCGGGCTGATGCGGCTGGCACCGCAGACCGCCGTGCTGCGGCGGGCGGATGGCGAGGTCACCGTACCGGTGGAGGAGGTCGCACCGGGCGACGTGTTCGTCGTACGGCCGGGCGAAAACGTGCCGGTAGACGGTGTGGTGATCGAGGGCGGCGGCGCGGTGGACGAATCCGCGCTGACAGGCGAGAGCATCCCGGTGGACAAGGCGGTGGGCGACACCGTTTCGGCCGCCACCGCCAACCGTTCCGGCTTTCTCTGCTGCCGCGCCACCCGTGTGGGCGAGGACACCACGCTGGCGCAGATCATCCGCATGGTGAGCGACGCGGCCGCCACCAAAGCCCCCATCGCCAAACTGGCCGACCGCATCTCCGGCATCTTTGTGCCGGTGGTACTGGGGGTCGGCCTGCTGACCGCTCTGCTCTGGCTGCTTTTCGGGCAGACGGCGGGCTTTGCGCTGGCACGGGGCATTTCGGTACTGGTCATCAGCTGCCCCTGCGCATTGGGTCTGGCCACGCCCGTGGCTATCATGGTGGGCAGCGGTACCGGTGCCCGCCACGGTCTGCTTTTCAAGACCGCCGCCTCGCTGGAGGCGGCCGGCCGACTGCAGACGGTGGTGCTGGATAAAACCGGCACCGTCACTACCGGCGAGCCGGTGGTGACCGATCTGCTCCCCGCCGACGGGACGAGTGAAGAGGAATTGCTCTCGCTGGCACTATCACTTGAGAAAAAAAGTGAGCACCCGCTGGCGGGTGCCGTCATCCGCGAGGCCGAAGCCCGCGGGCTGACCGCGGCCGACACGGCGGACTTTGAAGTCCTGCCCGGCCACGGGCTGACAGCCCGGCTCGGTGACACGGTGCTTGCCGGCGGCAGTGCCGCCTTCATACGCGGGCGGATATCGCTCCCCGACACCGCGGAAGAAACTGCAGCCGCACTGTCGGCGGCGGGCAAAACGCCGCTGTTCTTCGCGGCCGGTGACCGTTTTCTCGGCACCGTGGCGGTGGCCGATACCCTGCGTCCCGGCAGCGCCGCGGCGGTGAGCGACCTGCGGCAGATGGGACTGCGGGTGGTCATGCTCACCGGCGACAACCGCCGCACCGCCGAAGCCATCGGCCGTCAGGCGGGCGTGGACGAGGTGATCGCCGATGTACTGCCGGATGAAAAAGCCGCCGCCGTGCAGCGGCTGCGGCAGTCGGGTCATGTGGCCATGGTGGGCGACGGCATCAACGATGCCCCGGCGCTCACCTGCGCCGACGTGGGCATCGCCGTGGGCGCGGGCACCGATGTGGCCATGGACGCCGCAGACGTGGTGCTGATGCGCAGCGAGCCGGGCGACATTCCCGCCGCCATCCGTCTGGGGCGCGCCACCCTGCGCATCATCCGGCAAAACCTGTTCTGGGCATTCATTTATAACGTCATCGGCATCCCGGTGGCCGCCGGTGCGTTTATCCCGCTTTTCGGCTGGCAGCTCGACCCGATGTTTGCCGCCGCGGCCATGAGCCTTTCCAGCTTCTGCGTGGTCACCAACGCCCTGCGGCTGAATCGCTGCCGCCTGACCGCACCCCTGCCGAAGACGGTCGACGGCACCGTCACTCTCCCGGTGCGCGGCATGATGTGCGGCCACTGCGAGGCCGCCGTCGGGGGGGCGCTGGAGGCACTGCCGCCCGTCAGCGAGGCTGTCGCCTCGCATACGGCGGGCACCGTGACGGTGACCCTTTCGCAGCCCGCACCGCTGAAAGACCTGCGCAAAGCGATCCGCCGCGCGGGGTACGAACTCGCCTAAAAACGCACTGCGCAATTTTTGACAGAAAACTGTTGCATTGCGCAAATTTTTGTGGTATGCTATCTCTAACACACAAAGGGAGGCAACGCACATGAAAGAGATCGACACCGCGCTGGTGGGTGCCCGCATCCGGCAGCGCCGGGAGGAACTGGGGCTCTCGCTGACCGATATCGCGGCCGAGGTGGCGGTGGCCGTGTCCACCGTGCAGCGCTATGAAAAAGGGCGCATCGAAAATGTGAAAATGCCGGTGATGGAGGCAATCGCCCGCGTGCTGCAGGTGGAAACGGACTGGCTGCTCGGACGCACCGATCGCCGGCGTCCCCGTCCGGCAGCAGGGGATTTCCCCGCCCCCGCCGTGGCGCAGGAGGTCGTGGTGTTCCCCGTGATCGGCGAGGTCGCCGCCGGGTATGAGCATCTGGCCGAAGAGGTGTGGAGCGGCGACACCGTGGAGCTGCCCGCCGCCTTTCTGCGCGGCCGCCCGAAATCGGACTATTTCGTGTTGTCGGTGCATGGCGACAGTATGTACCCGCTTTATTTGGACGGGGACAAGGTGCTGATCCTCAAGGCCGACACGCTCGAGCACAGCGGGCAGATCGGGCTGGTGCTCTATAACGGGGACGAGGCCACCCTCAAGCGGGTGGAATACGAGGAGGGCGAGGACTGGCTGCGGCTGGTACCCGTCAACCCGGAATTCATGCCCCGGCTGATCGAGGGCGCCGAACTGGAGCGCTGCCGTGTGCTGGGCATTCCCCGCCTGCTGCTGCGGGAACTGAACGACTGAAAACAAAAAACACCGTACTGTTTTGAAAAACAGTACGGTGTTTTTGCTCTTTAAAGCCAGTTGCGATCCGTCTCGTAGCGTTGGGGGCGGGTCATCAGCTCCTGCAGTGCCGCTGCGGGCGACAACTGCTCGTAGCAGATACGGTAACACTGCTCGGTGATGGGCAGTTCCACCCCCACCCGGGCGGCCAACTCATGCGCGGCGCGGGCGGCAAGGTACCCCTCCACCGTCCCCACACGGGCGATGGCCTCGGCGGTGGGCACCCCCTGCCCGATCAGCAAACCGGCGCGGCGGTTGCGGGAGTGCATGGAACCGCAGGTGACGATCAGATCGCCCATGCCGGCCAGACCGGCAAAGGTCTCCGCTTTGGCGCCCATCGCCATGCCCAGCCGTGCGACTTCGGTGAGGCCGCGGGTCATCAGTGCCGCCTTGGCGTTGTCCCCCAGTTCCAGCCCGTCACAGATCCCGGCGGCCAGCGCGATCACGTTTTTGAGCGCGCCGCCCAGTTCCACCCCCACCATATCGGTGTTCACATAAATGCGAAAGCGCGGATTCATCAGTATTTTCTGCACCGTTTCGGCCGTTTCGATATCCGCCGCGGCGCTCACCAGCGAGGTGGGCACCCCGCGCGCCACCTCTTCGGCGTGGGAGGGGCCGGAAAGCACCGCCAGCCGCACCTGCGGCAGCGTCTCGGTCAAAATCTCGCTGAAGCGGCGGTGGGTAGCGGCGTCGAGCCCCTTGCCCACATTCACCACCAGCGCGCCGGCCGGCAGCACATCCTTGAGCCGCGCCGCCGTTTCGCCGATGGCGAAGGACGGCACCGCCATGATGACCAGATCGGCTCCGGCGGCACAGGTGATGTCGGTCGTTAGGGTGATCGCGGGTGACACCGGCACGCCCGGCAGCAGTTTTTTATGTTCGCCGTGGCGGCGGATGGAGGCGATCTCCTCCTCAAAGCAGGACCACAACGTCACGGTGTGGCCGCAGCGCTCGGTCATGACGGCCAGCGCCGTGCCCCAGCCGCCGGCTCCGATCACGGTAATGCGTGCCAAAAGTCATTCCTCCTTTTTCCCGAACGTCAGCCGCCGCTCGGTGTGGGTGCGGATGCGCCGGATATTGCTGCGGTGCATAAAGACGATCATGCCCGCCATCAGCGCGGTGACCACGGTGCAGAACAGCGCCGTTTCCATCGGCCAGCCGCGCACCAGGCGGTCGAATATCCAGGTGAGCGGCACGGTGGAGACGGCGGCGCAGAGCGAGCCGACCGACACCATTTGGGTAAAGGCCAGCGTCACGGCAAACACGGCCAGCGCCAGCAGCGCCACCCGCCAGTCCATCACCAGCAGCATACCGAAAGCGACCAGCACCCCCTTGCCGCCGCGAAAACCGAAAAACACCGGAAACAGGTGCCCCAGCATACAAAACAGCCCGGCCACATAGTGCCCGACAAGCGCGGTCTCCAGCCCGGCATAGCGCAGCAGCCAGCCGCCGAACAGCACCGCCGCCACGCTTTTGCCCACATCGCCCAACGTGGTGAGCACCGCCGGCCAACCGCCCTGCGAGCGCAGCACATTGGTCATGCCGGCGTTACCGCTGCCGATATCACGGATATCCTTGTGGGCCACCGCACGGGTGACCAGAATGGCAAAACTCAGGCTGCCCAGCAGATAGGCCACCGCAGCATCCAGCAGCAGCCACGGCCAGCAGGTCGGCAGAGCCTCAGACAATTTGGCGAACATAACTCGTTACTCCTCCCGCTCGCGGATGATGAAGCGCACGGGCGTACCCTCCAGCCCGAATGTCTCGCGGATCTGATTTTCCAGATACCGCTGATAGGAAAAATGGAACAACTCCGCGTTGTTGACGAAAAAGACGAATGTGGGCGGACGGGTGGTCGCCTGCGTCACATAATAGATCTTCAGCCGCTTGCCCTTGTCTGTGGGGGGCTGCACACGTGCCGTCGCCAGCGCCAGCATATCGTTGAGCATACCGGTGGCGATGCGGGTGCAGTTCTGCTGATTGACATACTTGATGAGTTCGAACAGGCGGGGCAGACGCTGCCCGGTCTTGGCCGAAATAAAGATGAAGGGGGCATAGGCCATGAAGCTGAAATCGTTCTCCAGTTTGGCCCGCATCACCTGCATGGTCTTGTCGTCCTTCTCCACGGCGTCCCACTTGTTCACCGCGATGATGCAGGCCTTGCCCTGCTCATGCGCGAGACCCGCCACCTTGCTGTCCTGCTCGGTGAAGCCGACGGTACCGTCCAACAGGATGACACAGACGTCCGCCCGCTCAATGGCCATCTGGGCGCGCAGCACGCTGTAGCGCTCCACCTCGTCCTCCACCCGGCTCTTGCGGCGCAGACCGGCGGTGTCCACAAAGACAAAGTCGCCGTATTCGTTGTGCACCTCACTGTCGATGGCGTCGCGGGTGGTGCCCGCGATATCCGACACGATGCTGCGCTCCTCCCCGGCGATGGCGTTGACAAGGGAGGATTTGCCCGCGTTGGGACGGCCGATCACCGCCACGCGGATGACCTCGCGTTCCTCCTCCTGTTCCCGTTCGGGCGGGAGCAGCTCCAGCACGGCCTGCAGCAGGTCGCCGGTGCCGTGCCCGTGCACGGAGGAGACGGCGATGGGGTCGCCCAGACCGAGATTGTAAAATTCATAAAATTCCGCGGGCAGTTCGCCCACGCGGTCACACTTGTTCACACACAGCACCACCGGCTTGCCGCTGCGCTGCAGCATGGCCGCCACGTCGGTGTCGCTCGCCGTCACGCCGCAGGTGAGGTCGGTCACCAGCACGATGACATCCGCCTGCTCGATGGCCAACTGCGCCTGATGCCGGATGTGCGAGAGGATCACGTCGTCCGACTGCGGCTCAATACCGCCGGTATCGGCCAGCATAAAGGTGCGCCCGCCCCATTCGCAGGGGGCAAACAAACGGTCGCGGGTCACGCCGGGCGTGTCCTGCACGATCGCCAGACGCTGGCCGATCAGCTTATTGAACAGGGTGGACTTGCCCACGTTGGGGCGTCCCACCACCGCCACGACCGGCCGGTTTCCGGTATGAGTCATCACACATCCTCCTTTTCGGGGACGATCACCCGCTCCTCCTGCGGCTGCTGACGCAGCAGCACACGCAGGAAGGATGCGCCGTCCCCGTCGGTGATATACAACGGTTTGCCGATGGCCGCGGCCACCTGTTCGGGGGTCACGTCATCCAAAAACAGATCGCCCTCGCGGCGAAGCATGCAGGCGGGGATCGCCGCCTCGTCGGCAGGCACGCCGCGCAGCCGGTCGATCAGATCGCCGCCGGTGACCAGCCCGGCCACCGTGATCTGCTCGCCGAAAAAGCGGTTGACGATCGGCTGTACCGTGACCGCGAGCGCGGGAAACTTTTCTTTGGCCAGTGCCGCCAGTTCCCGCAAAAACGGCGCCGCCGACACACCGGTGGCCACCACCAGCCGCCGCCCGCTCGCCTCGCCCACGGCCTCTTTTAGCGCCTCGCAAAACTGCTGACGCATCAGCGCCATCATGCCCACGCCGTTTTCCAACTGGGCAAATTCGCCGTAAAACTCCGCCGGCGGGATGGGCTTACCCGCCGTGAGATAGAATTCATCCGAAGGGTAGAACAGCCGGGTGCCGTGGGCGGCCAGCGTCCGCTCCCCCATCTGTTCCATCCGCTCCACCACGTCCGCCGCCTCTTCAGAGGTGAAGGGACGCAGCGCAGTCAGCCCCTCGCGGTATTTCGTCAGTCCCACCGGCACCGCGGCCACCGACTGCACCGCCGGCAGCAGCGCCGCCAGATCGTCCATGGTGCGGGAGAGCTGCTCGCCGTCATTGAAGCCGGGACACAGCACCAACTGGCAGTTGACGGCGATGCCCGCCTCGGCCAGCCGATACAGATGCGCCAGCGCCTCGCCGGCAAAGCGGTTGTTCATCATGCGGCAGCGCAGCGCGGGATCGGTGGTGTGCACCGAAACGTTGACCGGGCTGATGTGCATGGCGATTAGGCGATCCACGTCGTGTGCGGTGAGATTGGTCAGGGTGATGTAGTTGCCGAACAGAAAGGACAGGCGGCTGTCGTCGTCCTTGAAATAAAGGCTCTCCCGCATGCCCGGCGGCAATTGGTCGATGAAGCAGAAGACGCACTGATTGCGGCAGGCGCGCTGCTTGTCCATCAGATAGGTGTCGAACAGCAGGCCGATGTCGCCGTCGGCGTCCGGGCGCAGATGCACCGTCCGCTCCCCGTGCGGGGTGAGCAGCCGAAGGGTCAGCCGCGGCTCGGTGAGATAAAAGCGGTAATCGAGCACGTCTTCGATCTCGTGCCCATTCACCGTGAGCAGGGTGTCCCCCGCCGCCACCCGCTTTTTGGCTGCGGGCGAATGGGGTGTCACCCCGGCGATCATCACGGCCATGCGCTGTCCCTCCTTTCATCAAGTGCGCCGCGTCAGCGGCAGATATAGATATCGTCCACCGCCAGCGTGGCGTGGGCCTCTGTCGCATAGATGCGCAGATAATTGACACAGGTGCTGTCGATCTCGCCGCCGGTCACGCCGGCGTTGTCCAGCGGGAAATACGCCTCGTTCCAGCCGTTTTCCCGGATGGCGTCGGCCAGCGTCCAGTGCAGTTCCTCCACGTCGTGGGTGCCGCCGCTGCACAGTTCCACCTGTCCGCCCTTCACCCCGGCGGCATCACTGCAATAGATCCACATGTGCAGATAGCCGCCGATCTCCAGCGAAGAGATGTCCCGTGCGGGGAATTCCCAGATCAGCGCGACCGGGAAATCGCGGCTGTCGAGCGTGCAGCAGAGCGCGCCGCTCCCCTCTTTCACATACTGCGGGTCGTGTGTCAGCCGTGCCGGTCCGGACACACCCTCGTTTGTATCGCAGTCGTTCAGCGGGATGAATGCGGTGGGCGCGATGACCTTCTCCGTATCCTCCACGGATACGGCGGAGTGATACGCCCCCTCCCAGCTGTCACGGCGGTCGTTGCGGCAGTTGATGTCGAAGACCGAGTCCTCGTTGTGCACCGAGCGGCCGAAGATGCGCAGGGCATTGACCGCCCGGGCGGTGCTGCGGCGGATATCGAACATGGGGTAGTTCTTGATCAGCACGTCCACCGTGTTGTTGAGCAGCAGCACATCGCTCGAATCGTCGCACCGCACCAGCACATGGGGCGTATACATAAAGCAGTTGTGCAGCCGCTGCCCCTGTGCATCGGTGATATAAAAAGCGTTGCAGTATTCATCCAATATCTCGCGGCACATGAAGTCGAAGCCCACGTGCCCGATCTCGTATTTCTTTTTGCCGTCCCGCTCGGTGGGCACCAGCAGGTGATCCCAACGCGCCCGCGTGCGGTCGTCCATGTGGAAAAAGTATCGGTCGATCGCCCGGCGATTGAGGAAATCGGGATTGGCCAGACATTCCTCCACACAGCCGTCCCGGCCGCCGCAGCGCACCAGTGCCGCATAGGCGCAGCCGTAGACACTGCGCACCAGATGTCCGTCGCAGCCGCGGACATCCACCGCCGTGAAGCCGCCGTTCACCGTGACCTCGCACACGAACACACCCCGGCCGGCGCCGCGTATGGCCGCCTGCGTCCGGGTGACCGGGTCGTCGGCCGTCAGCATCTCGTGCGCCGTGAGGGTGTCGTACCGGGGGAACCACATCCGCAGTCCCGTCACACCGGCATTCTCCTCCAGCGTGACGGCGGCGCCGTCGTCCACATAGGAGATCAGCACCGTGCCGTTGTCCCCGTCGCCGCGGGTGTCGCGGGTGACGATCGGCAGCGCGCCCGCGAGCTGCACCCCGCACGGCACCCGCACCGGCTGATCCAACGTGAAAATGCCAGCGGGCAGCCGCACCACGCCGCCGGTCGCCGCCGCGCTGTCCAGCGTGGCCTGCAAAGCGGCGGAAATGTCCGTGCCCGTTTTGGAAAACGCCGCCACCGGCACCGGATACAGCCGGTCGGCCGGTTTTCGATGGGTGCCGTGAACGAGTGGGAAAGCCGAGAGGTCTTCCTCCTCGATGATCAGGCGGCCGGTCGTCTCACCGACCAGCTGCACATCGCAGAAATGCAGCGGGATGCGCCGGAAAGGCATCCGCACCGCCATGACCGCGCCCTCGATACGCCCGCGCGAGATCAGCGGCGGGTTGCCGCTGCTGATCTGCCGCACATCGATGCCGTAGTCGCAGTCCAGAATGTTTATGTCGTAAAATTCGCCCCAGAAGCCCTCGCGCCGCAGTGCCTTGAAGAGGATGCCCGTCCGGCAGCCCTTCAGCGTGATCTCGGAAAACGTATCGGCATCCAGATCCCCCAGGATCATGCCGGTAAGGTACGCCCGGCAGTAGGCACGCAGCCCCTGCGGGTCGGCCGCGGCATAGCCGCACCCCGCGCCCGCCCAGTATTCCGGCGAAAGGCGCACATCGAAAATATAGCCGACGTCTGCCGAGCGGTGCATTTCGAGGCCGGTCTCCAGTGCCGTGAGGCGCAGATGCTCCAATTTGGCCATGTCGTGCCATTCCGCCAGCGCGCACACGGCGACGGCGCGATAGGCGTTGAGCACCGTCACATTACGCAGCGTGGCGGTGGCGGAAGAGCCGATGTAAAAGGCAAACCCGTAAGGGATCACGTCAGCCGTGTCCTGACGCGGATAATACACCGTCAGCCCCACGATGCCGGCGTTTTCCGGCACGTAAAAGAGCACGCCGGCGTCACGGGGGGCATCTGTCGAAACGGGTGCCGAATCGGCCAGGATCACCGTGCCGTAGAGAGGTGCTTCCCCCGCCGGCACCGTGTCGGGGTCCTGCCAGTCGCCCTGCAGCACCACTCCGCGCGGGAGGGTGACACGGTCGGTGATCCGGTATGTGCCGGCCGGCAGAAACACCACGCCGCCGCCGTTTTCGCGGCACGCGTCCAACGCCGCCTGCAGTGCCCGGGTGCTGTCTTCGCGGCCGGTGGGATCACACCCGAAGGACGGATCGGTCGCCACGATATCCGCCGCGATGACCTCATCGGCCGCAAAGGCCGGGATGACCGCGGTCGGCCGCTCCCCGCTCACGATGACCGAGTGCGGACAGCCGCCGCACGCCTGTTTGCTCACACATTCCGACATACCGACACCTCCGTTTTCACGATGGTATTACCATTATAAATGAAAATAGAGAAGGATCGCTCCTTCCCCAGTTTTCATGTTTGTCAGCCTTCCGTCTTGGCAACGACCTGACGACCGTTGTAATAACCGCACTCGGGGCAGAGCCGATGAGCACGCTTATACGCACCGCACTGCGGGCATTTCACCAGCGCCGGGGCTTCGATCTTCCACACATTGTTGCGCCGCTTGTCGCGCCGTGCTTTGGAATGCTTTCTCTTGGGTACCGCCATCTTCAGCACCTCCTTAACTTGATGGAATTCACTTCAGGTGTCTAACAAGTCCTTCAACACCGCGAGGCGAGGGTCGACCGTTTCGGTTTTACAGCCACAGAGCCCTTCGTTGAGATTTTTGCCGCAGATGGGACAAAGCCCGCGGCAGTCCTCCCGACACAGGATCTTCATCGGCAGGCTCAGGATCAGATCCGCTTCCACCAGTTCATCCAGCGAAAGCTGATAATCGTCCACCAAAATCAGATCGTCCGCGTCCTCCCGGTTCAGGGATGCCACCAGAATATGCTCGATCGGCAACACGGATTCCCGGTGCAGCGAAGCCATGCAGCGGTCGCAGGCGGTGTCGAGCGTGTAGGTCACGTTCGCCGTCAGCCGCACGATGCCGGTGCGATTCTCCACCTTTCCGACAACACGCACCGGCTCCCGCAAGGGGCGGGCGCCGTAGTGCTCCAGTTGCGAAAAATCCATGACACAGTCGATCGGGATCGACTGTGTATCGCCCATAAAGAGCGATTTCAGTTGCAAGAGCATAATCCACCTCATAGTGTCACAAATAGTATTATAGCCACACCCACCGCGTTTGTCAACTGTTTTTTTTGTTTTTTTGCGAAGTGCGGCAGAAAATGCGTCAGTCCTTCGGCGGCTCCACCGCCACCAACGGCTCATACTCCTCCGCCGGGGCATCGCCGATATCGCGGATGATCACGAAGGGGGTCAGCTCGTCGTCCTGCCCCGCGGGATTGTCGCGGATGAGCTCGGCCAGCCACTCGTGCGGGCGCTCGGCCAGATCGGGCGAAGTGCCCAAGATCTCCACCGCGATATCGTTCGCATCCACCAGCATGCAGGAGATGCCCAGCGCCTCATAGATATCGGCGCAGACCTTCTGCGGCTCCTTGGGGTTGAGCACCGCCAGGGTGTGGTAGGTCTCGAACGCGGAGTGGCTGTAGAAGCCGTCGATACCGGCGACATCCTGCCCCACGATCTTATAAAACACGCCGCGGCGGCCGAAGACACGCCCCACCGCCCCGCAGAAGCAGGCCCACAGAATGAGCGGCAGCCCCTTCATGTCGATCGCGAGCTGCAGCTTATAGGGCTCGTCCATCGCGATGCCGTTATGATTGTGGGTGGCGAATTTCGACAAGAACCGCGCCCAGAAGCCCGGCTTCACGTCCTTCATCTCCACCGTGTTGTTCTGACACATGGAGATGACCTTTTCGCTCATCGACACGATGTCGCCCGCCTGATAGACCGGCGCGACATAGCGGCGCAGCACCTCCACATAGTCCTCGCCCCGCTCGACGAAATGCGTCTTCACGGCGTAGCGTTCGAAACGGCCGCCCTCCACCTCGCGCAGACCGCGCACAAAGTAGGTCACGCCGTCCTTTTCCCGCTGGTTTTTGGCCAGATTGCGGTTGCCCTCATACCAGATCGCCATGTCCGTTCACGTCCTTCCTTGCCGAAAAGCAGAGGCAGGCCACGCCCGCCCCTGCTTTTTCGCAGATGTACAAGTGTCGTTTCAGATCTCCGTGGCAAATTCGGCGATGCGGGCGGGGATCTCGTCCTTGTCGGCCGACACGGTGAGCACCGCGTTGACCTCCAGACGGCTCAGGTTCTCCACGAAAGCCTCCAACCCCTGCATATCGCGGCCGGCGATCTTCAAAGTGGAATCCACGAAGACATCGGTGATGTCATAGTTGCCCGCGCACATACCGGCGATGAAGCCGTAGAGAGAGGCAAAGCTGTTGATCCCGTATTCGTCCATCGCCACGAGGCGGGTCTTGTGATCCAGATTATAGGTCAGGGTATTGTCCTTTTCCAAAAACACCACGTTGCCTTTGGAGCTCGCCGTGGCCGCCTGGCACATATCCAGCAGCCGTTTCGTTTTCCCGGAGCCCTTCTTGCCGATGATGAGAGTGATCATGATATTCGTCCTCCTTGTGTATTATCAAACCGCCGGACGGGATCACCGTCCGAGCCGTTTTTCCAGAGCCTCGCGTTCGCCCTCGTAGCCGGGCTTGCCCAGCAGTGCGAACATATTGCGTTTGTAAGCCTCCACGCCCGGCTGATCGAACGGGTTGACGCCCAGCATATAGCCGGAGACGGCGCAGGCCTTTTCGAAGAAATAGATGAGGTAGCCGAGGTTTTTCTCGTCCAGCACCGGCAGGCGCAGCACCAGACTGGGCGTGCCGCCGTCGGCATGGGCCAGCACGGTGCCCTCGAACGCCTTTTTGTTGATATCCGCCATGGTCTTGCCGGCCAGGAAGTTCAGCCCGTCGCCGTTTTCGGCGTCCTCACGGATGGTGAGCTCGCTGCGGGGGGCATCGAACTGCATCACCGTCTCGAACAGGATGTTGGAGCCGTCCTGCACGAACTGACCCAGCGAGTGCAGATCGGTGGAGAAGACCACGGAGGCCGGGAACAGGCCCTTGCCGTCCTTGCCCTCGCTCTCGCCGTAGAGCTGCTTCCACCACTCGGACATCATGGCATAGCAGGGCTCGTAGCTGACCATCAGTTCCACCGCGCGACCGCGGCGCAGCATGGCATGACGCGCCGCCGCATAGCGGTAGCAGTCGTTCGTTTCGATAGAGGGATCGGCCAGCGCCTCGCGCGCCTCGGCGGCACCCGCCATCAGCGCGTCGATATCGCAGCCGGCCACGGCCACGGGCAGCAGGCCCACGGCGGTGAGCACCGAGAAACGGCCGCCCACATCGTCCGGCACCACGAAGGTCTCGTACCCCTCGCGGTCGGACAGCGCCTTGAGCGTGCCGCGGGCGCGGTCGGTGGTGACATAGATGCGGCGGCAGGCCTCCTCGTGGCCGACCGTCTTTTCCAGATACTCGCGGAACACGCGGAAAGCGATGGCCGGCTCGGTGGTGGTGCCGGATTTGGAGATGACGTTGACCGACACCCGCTTGCCCTCGCACAGCGCGAGCAGTTCGTTGAGCGCCTCGGAGCTGATGCTGTTGCCGGCGAAGAACACCTGCGGCTCATCTTTCGCGAGCAGGTTGTAGTTGGGGGAACGCAGCGCTTCGATCACGGCACGGGCGCCGAGATAGGAGCCGCCGATGCCGATGACCACGAACACGTCGGTGTCGCGGCGGATGCGGGCGGCCGCCTCCTTGATGCGGGCGAACTCCTCTTTATCGTAATTGACGGGGAGATCCACCCAGCCCAGAAAATCG
>JAZRVU010000002.1:0-13536 GCA_045599305.1 Acutalibacteraceae bacterium
CCGGCGGTGCCGTGAAAGGATAAAAAAGTGCCCCGTGCCGTTGGCACGGGACACTTTTTGGTTTTCATTTTCAGCCACGGCGCCTTTTCAGGGACTGCCACGCCGACTTGATGGTATCGCGGAACATCACCAGTGCGATGATCCCCACCACGGCAAAGGCGGCCAGATTTGCCCACAGACCCTGGGTCAGATAGACATAGAAGACCGGCACGTTCAAAAGAAACACGCCGATGATCTGCCCGTATTTCAGCCGGATGGGATATTGCCTCTTCAGGGTGGCCAGCCGCGCCACGATGCTGACGACATAGCCGAGCGACAGGCCGACATTGGCGGCCTCCAGCCCGATGCGTCCCACCAGCAGATGGAAGGTGGCCACATTGACCACCGCGCCCAGCACGGCGGAATAAAAGACGACGCGGGTGTTTTTGTCCGCCCCGAAGATATTGCCGAGGAAGCTGCAGAAGGTGCTCATGGCGGTGGCGAACATATACAGCGGCACCAAGGAGTAGGCCGCGGCATAAGCATCATCCACAAAGAACGGGAAGATCACGCTCACCGCGGGAATGATCAGCAGTTCACCGAACAGCAGCAGCGTGATGCAGTAGTTGGTGGCGGTGGTGTAAAGCCGGGATTTATCCTCGTCATTGCCCATGGAGAACACCATCTCCTGCCACGCAAGCGAGAAGCAGTTGGCCACGATGGCCACCATCATGGTGAATTTGCCGGCCACGGTGTAGATGCCGTTGGCCTCCAGGCCCAGTGTGTTGGAGATGCCCACCTTGTTGTAACTGGACAAAAACCAGAAGCAGGCGGAATTGAGACACAGCGGCAGTGAAAAACGCACCATGGTGATGATCATGTTCTTATCAAACATTGAGAAGGAGACATTTTTGATGAGCTTGACCCGTGACTCCAATATCAGCATCTGGACGAGCAGGCCGAGGATCATGGCGATATACAGCGACTCCAGCCGCATACCGAAGACCAGGATCATCACGATGTTGGAGACGGAATTGACCAGACTGCTGACAATGCCGGAAACAGCAAAGGTCTGGCTGAAGCCGAGCCCGCGTGCCAGATAGGTGTAAAGATTCTGCAGCATCAGCAGCACGCCGTAGAAGAAGATCAGAATGCCGCAGCGCAGATCGGTGATGATGCCCAGCAGGGCGAACAGCACAGTGTAAACCGCGACCGAGCCGGCAAACACCACCATGCCGTTGAAAATGACCTTATACTTTTCGCTCTTTTCGCCGTAATCGAACATGAAGCGCATGATGCCTGCCCACACCTCCAGGCACAGCACCGGCACCAGCACATTCAGATAAGTGGTGGAAACGTCAAAATAGCCCATATCGCCTTTGGCGATATAGGCTGTGTAGATGGGAAGCAGGAAAAACGAGATCAGCCGCGTCATCACATTCCCGAGGAAATAGATGCCCGCCGACTTGATCAGTTTACTCACATTGGCCATTTACTTTTCCTCCACGGCCGCCTTTCCGGAGACCTGCTGCAAAAACAGCAGGAACAAAAGCGGGAAGTAAATGCTCACAGCCGGTGCCACCACCGTGTGACCGGCCGTGATCGCTACCGCCAACAGCACCAGAAATGCATAGGCGTATGTACAGGCAGAAAGGTCGGTGATAAAGCGTTTGAAGCGGGCGAACACATACCATATGATATATCCGCACATAGCGACCAGCGGCAGGCACAGAAGCGGCAGACCGATCAGGCCGTTTTGGAAATAGATAGCCAGGAAATCGAGCTCCAGCGAGCGGACCTGCGGCAGACCGGCATAGCCCATGCCGAGCAACTTTTCCGCCGCACCGAAATGCTGTGCCTCATCCAGATACAGCTGCATATACTGCAGGCGATTGCTCAAAAGCCAGTTGAATACCTTCCACGCCTGCCCGGGCTCTGCGGGCTGCGCAGGGGTGACATCTGCACCGGGATCATCCGGCGCAGTGGGCGTGGTCTCCACAGGCTCGGTGGTCGGCGCGGGCTCATCTTCGGTCTCCACCGTCTGCCCGTACCGCCATGCCAGCCCCTGCAGGTTCTGATAAAGCGGCGAATATGCGAAATAAATGCCCACCGTCACACAGCAGAGCAGTGCGGCCACCAAGGCGCGCCACGTCTGACTGCGGCGTTCCTTCAGGCGGGGTGCCAGCATGGCGAACGCGTTCCAGCCGAGATAGAGCACCATGTAGCAAAAGAGGCAGAAAAACACCACCTTGGTGCCCACATAACTGGCGATCAGCGCCACCAGCAGCATGGGCAAAAAGCGCCACCAGCCGCGCACCCGCTGCCCGCAGCCGAGCAGCACCAGCGGGCACAGGCAGGCCAGGATCGCACCGATCTCGTTGGCGGCGTAGAACCAGCCGTTATAGCCGACGCCGTATTTGTACGAAATAAAGCTGGTGCCGGTGACCATGGCCAGCACGATGATCGCCATATAGATCACCGCCACGGCGGAGAGCACCGGCCGCGAGACCGCACAGCCGTACTGCAGCCACAGTGCCAGCAGCGCCACGGTGACCACCGGGAAATAGATGATCTTGACCAGGCCCTTCACCTCTGTCATCAGCACGGCGGTGCCGCCTGTCAGCCCGTAATAGCCGAGGAAAGCGGCGCAATAGAGGATGAGCAGGATGAAATAGGCCAAAAACAGACCGCGGCCGCGGCCGCGATAGCAAAAGAACACATAAATGCCCGCCGCCAGCATGAACAGGGTACGGAACACCACGCCGAATGTGAGAGAAATATCCGCCCGCACGCACAATGAGGTGAACACATCAGCCAGCGGCTGCAGCAGCATATACAGCAACAGCACCCGCATAAACGGATGCTCATGGCTGATATGCTGCCAAATCTCTTGCAGAGCCGCCGGGCTCCGGCTGCCGGAGCGTTCAGTTTGGTTGGGGGCCATTTTGTTCTCCCTTCAACTTTAAGAAATCAGTTTTTTTCCGAAAAGTAGGCCGCGATCGCATCGGCGATACGGCGGCTGGCCTGCCCGTCACCATATGGGTTACTGGCATGGCTCATGCGGTGATATTCCTCCGGATCGGAGAGCAGTTGATCGAAAAGCGAATAGATCGTCTCCTCGTCGGTACCGGCCAGTTTCAGCGTACCGGCCGCGATCCCTTCGGGACGCTCGGTCGTATCACGCAGCACAATGACCGGCTTGCCCAGCGAGGGAGCCTCCTCCTGGATGCCGCCGCTGTCGGTGGCGATGAAATAGGAGGCGGCCAGCAGGTTGTGGAAATCCACCACCTCAAGCGGCGCGACCAGTTTCACGCGGTCACAGTCACCGAATTCTTCCTCGGCCGTTTTCACCACGACGGGATTCAGGTGGACGGGATAGACCACCTTGACATCGGGATATTTTTCGATGATACGGCGGATGGCGCGGAACATACGGTGCATGGGCTCGCCCAGATTTTCACGGCGGTGCGCCGTGAGCACGATGAGCCGGCTGCCTGCCGCCCATTCGGTCAGTTCACCGGTGTAACTTTCGCGCACAGTCGTCTTCAGCGCGTCGATGGCCGTATTGCCGGTGACGATGATCTTGTCCGCTGCCTTGCCCTCGTTCAGCAGATTCTGCCGACTCTTTTCGGTGGGGGCAAAGTGCAGATCGGCCATCACACCGACCATCTGGCGGTTCATTTCCTCGGGATAGGGCGAATACTTGTTGCCCGTGCGCAGACCGGCCTCCACATGACCGATTGCCACCTGCTCATAGTAGGCGGCCAGTGCCCCGGCGAAGGTGGTGGTGGTATCGCCGTGCACCAGCACGATATCCGGCTTCACTTCACGGATGACGCCCTGCAGACCCTGCAGCACGCGGGTGGTGATATCCGCCAGCGTCTGACCGGGGGTCATAATGTCCAGATCATAATCCGGTACAATGGAGAATGCCTCCAGCACCTGATCGAGCATCTGACGGTGCTGCGCGGTAACGCAGACCACCGTCTCCATATCCGTGCGGGAGCGCAGTTCCTTGATGAGAGGCGCCATTTTGATCGTTTCCGGACGGGTGCCGAAAACCGTCATAACCTTAATTGCCATGTCTTATCCTTTCTTTGCCGTAAGCACCCGGAACACGAACCGCACGTTGCTGCGGAAAAACCGGCCGAAGCGCTTGGGCTCTTTCAGGATGCGGTACAGCCACTCAAGATTGTGCTTGAGGAAGAATTCCGGTGCCCGCTTTTTCATGCCGCTGAGCACGTCGAACGAACCGCCGACACCCACCAGCACGCCTTTTTCCAGACTGTCATACCATTTATCCAGCAGCAGTTCCTGACGCGGGATGCCCAACGCGACCAGCACCACATCCGGCGCCAGTGCCCGCACCTCCGCCAGCACCTCATCCTCGTTCTGGCCGTAGCCGTTGCGGAAGCCCGCCACGGCGGACTCCCCGTATTTTTCCCGGATCTGCGCCGTCAGGGCGGAGACGACTTCTTCTTTGGCACCGAACAGATACACACTGCGGCCGGTGCTGCCGGCCTGTGCGATCAGATGGGCGGCCAGATCCACACCGGCGATGCGGCCGTTCTTGCGGCCGACCAGCCTCTGCGCCGCCCGCACCACACCGATGCCGTCCGGCACGATAACGGAACGCGGTTTGCACAGTACATCATGGAACGCACTGTTATCCTCACCGATCATAAGTGTTTCGGGGTTGGCGGTCACAACAAATAAACGCTGTTCTGAAGCCAGTGCTTCGTCGGCATCCCGGAACAGTTCCTCTGCCGTACCCATGTATATTTTGGAGAAATATTCTTTCAGCAAGAACTGCACCCCCGATCATCCCTCAAGTTCTGTATCCACGCAGTATATTTTAGCATACATATATGTATTATAAACTATTTGCTCCCATATTTCAATACCAATTTTGATTTTCTTGCAAATAATGCGCTCATCCGACAGGAAAGGCTCCGGCACCTGCCGGTGCCGGAGCCCGCCTTTGCGCAGTGTATTATCCTTTGCAGTGCTTGTCGAAAGAGGGGTTGAATGCATAAAAATTCTTTTCGTCCAGCCTGTCAGCCGTCAACTGCAGTCCTTCACCGAATCGCTGATAGTGGACGAGTTCCCGCTCACGCAGGAATTTCAGCGGATCGCGCACATCCGGGTCGTCGATCAGGCGCAGCAGATTATCATAGGTGGTGCGTGCCTTCTGCTCGGCTGCCAGATCTTCATTGAGATCGGTGATCACATCGCCCTTGACGCCGATATACTCGGCACGCCACGGCAGCGAGGAAGCCGCCTGCGGATAGACCCCCGCCGTGTGATCGACAAAATACTTATCAAAGCCGGAGCAGACGATCTCCTCCGGTTTCAGATCGCGTGTCAGCTGCTGGACGATGGCCGATATCATCTCCATGTGCGCCAGTTCTTCGGTACCGATATCGGTAAGCAAGCCCTTAAGCTCAGCATACGGCATCGAATACCGCTGACTCAGGTAACGCATAGCGGCGCCCAACTCACCATCCGGCCCGCCGAACTGGCTGATGACGATCTGAGCGATGCGGGGATTGGGATTTTTGATGTGCACGGGATATTGCAGTTTCTTTTCATATTGCCACATAACGCCTCACTCCTTCCCCGAAAATTCCCACGGCCACGGATCGTCCGTCCATGTCCAGCGGTCGCCGCACACATCGTCGGCTGTGCAGATATACGGGCCGAAATACCTCTCGTAGGTCTCCACCAGTTCCTCGCGCTTTTTCCCATAGAGCTTGAAAAGTTCCAAAGCGCCCTGCTCGTCGGGATGCGTGTCAAGATAGAGTTTCATCTCCACCTTGGCAAAATCGTAGGCTTTGATACGTTCCCGCATCTGGCGGGCATTCGGCCGTTCACAGCCAGTACAGGTACTCATTGGCAGCAGCCTCCCTTCCACGGTTTTTCCAGTTCGGGAAAGATCGTCCCCTTGCCAAAGCCGTGCTCGGGCTCGAACACGTTGTTCAACTGCTGTACCGGCACAAAGGCCAGCACCGGGAGTGCCCAGCAGGCGCAATCCTCCGCCTCTTTGGCGGGATAGGTCGCATACCCGGGCACCCGCGTATTGTTGTTTCTCACTTTGCCACACCTCCAAAAACTCGGCGTTACCGCCTCTTTCCACTATATGTCCGAAAAAGGAAGGTGTGAAAAAAGCCTGCTGCCGAAGGGTGCCTTCGACAGCAGGCTCATGTATTATCCGATCAGTTTCCGAGTACCTGCACATACGCCTGTGCGCGGGCGGTGATGGCGGCGAGATCGCCGCCCTGCAGCAGTGTCGGATCCACGATCCCGGCACCGATACCGAAGCCGGAAGCACCGGCGGCCAGATAGGCGGCCATATCGCCCGCTCCTATGCCGCCGAAGGCGAGCAGCCGCACGCCGGCGAAGGGGGCTTTCACCATCTTCACATACTCCGGGCCGCACACCGCAGCGGGAAACAATTTCACAAAATCCGCGCCCGCACGGCAGGCGGCGGCGATCTCACTGGGCGTCATGGCGCCGGGGATGCTGACCAGATCTCTTTCCCGGGAACGGTCGATCACTGCCGCGCAGGTGTCGGGCGAAACAGTGAACGCACCGCCGACGTCCGCCACGAGATCCGCCTGTTCGGGAGAAAGCACCGTGCCGGCACCGATCACCATTTTGCCGCGAAAGGCCGCCGCCATCTCCCCGATCAGTGACGCCGTTTCGACATCCGGTATGCCGCCGGCCGGGTCAAAGGTGATCTCCGCCACCCGTATGCCGCCCGCATACAGCGCCGAAAGCAGCGGCGCCGTCCGGTCGCGCGGCACCCCGCGTATAATGGCGACGATCTTTTCTCTTGCGATCGTCTCTATGACTTCTTCCCGCATCATGACAGACTCCTTTTACATATATCTACGGCTTTATTATACACCGCGTGTCAAGTGACGCAAAATGGCACTTGACGAACGGCCGCAGATATGATAGAATGTGTACTGTCCATTCGCTGGTGTAGCTCAGTTGTGTAGAGGTGCTCTACCGCCTTCGCTGCACGGCACTCATTCCATTCGCTGGTGTAGCTCAGCCGGTAGAGCAGCTGATTTGTAATCAGCAGGTCGGGGGTTCGAATCCCTCCACCAGCTCCAACAAAAAACGCACATTTGTCTACCAGACAAATGTACGTTTTTTGAATGAAGTCGCCCCTGCGGGGCTAATGAAGGAGTGAAGACGTTTCACTAATGAAGAAATGAAAAGGAGAGAACGGGAGAAAGTGGGCGACTTCGCTTCATTAGGTGCGAAGCACCGTCTTCATTTTGCTTCATTAGGTGAAGCCGTCTTCATTGACTTATGAACGATTTTATGATATAATTGTTGTGAAAGCGGAGGTGTGCATATGCGCGACGATCAGTTGTCTGTTCAGTCTATGGACTTTGCGGTTTCTATCATCAATTTAGTAAAAGATCTGAAATTGAAACATGAATCGGTTATTTCAAACCAAATCGGCCGGAGCAGCACCTCTATCGGTGCGAATATCCGTGAAGCGCAGTATGCTCACGGAAAAGCGGATTTTGTTGCAAAGCTGCAAATTGCTTTGAAAGAGGCAAACGAAACGGGATATTGGCTTGAGCTTCTATTCAAAACGGAATATATTTCAGAACAAGACTATAAAATGCTTGATTCTGCTTGCACAAGTATCAGGGTTATGCTTATTTCTTCCATAAATACTGCAAAGGAAAACAACAAATGAAAATTGATGTAATTACGCACTATGATTTGTTGATTGATAAAGGGAATGACCCTGTCTGCGATCCTGAACCGCTGCAAAAATATATGGATAAATGGGACGGTAAACCATTCATTGATGCTCTGTATCTTGATAAAAGCAAATCTGTTTTGGAAATAGGTGTCGGAACGGGAAGGCTTGCGGTGAAAACAGCACCACTATGCAAATGTTTTACCGGTATTGATATATCCCCCAAAACCATTGGCAGAGCAAAACATAACTTAAAAGCCTTCAAGAATACTCTGCTTGTTTGCGGAGATTTTCTGGCCTATAATTTTAAAGAAAAATTTGATTTGATTTATTCTTCTTTGACGTGGTTACATATTCAAGATAAGCGATTGGCCATTGACAAAGTTGCCGAATTGCTGAAGGACAACGGTCGATTTGTTTTGTCGATCAATAAAGATACTGCTGCCACAATTGATTACGGTAAATGGCAAATAGAGATTTTCCCTGATAATCCAAACGAGATAAAATCATTTTTTCAAATTTGCGGATTAACTTTGATTGATATGGTTGAAACTGAATTTGCATATATTCTCATTGCAGAAAACAACAAATGTACTGTTTAGTGGTTTTTATCTTAAAAATGCACTGTTTGGTGGCTCTTAGACATAAAAAAGCACTTGCGGCTGCAAGTGCTTTTTTATATGTGTGTGCTATCTGCGGATGCCCCACATCTCGCCGTAACGGCGGACAAAGGGCAGCAGTGCCCGATAAAGCAGTGCGGCAAGCAGGCTGTTGATCCCCGCCTTGAGCAGGTTAAAGGGCAAAATGCCCGGCAGCAACAGGGCTTTCACCGCCTCAATAGGGGCACCGTAGAGCAGCGGATCGAGCAGCAGGTTGAGCGGCACCATCACCGCCGCCATGGCAAGCGTGCCCAGCACCAGACCCAGCACCACGCGCCACCCGCTGCGCACTTTGCGGCAGAGGATCCCCACCGGCAGCAGCAGCACGCCCGATGCGACAAAGTGCATGAGCGCCCCGACCCAGCCGTCATCCCCCAGCACGAACGCCTGGATGAGCGACACCACCGCCAGAATGCCCGAGCCCCACGCGGGGCCGAACCACAAAGTGGCCAGCAGCACCGGCACATCGGCCATATCATATTTCAAAAACGGTGCGGCAGGGATCAGCGGCACGCGCAGCACCCACACGAGCAGCACCGCCACCGCCGCCAGCAGTGCCGACTGGCACAGGCGCAGAAGTCTTTTATCCACTGTTTCGGCCATGATACCCGACCTTTCTCATAAAAAACGCCCCGCTGCACTTTGGCAACGGGGCGCATTTTCCTTTTTGCGGAAAACCGTCTTCTCTCATCCGGACTGTACCGTCGGCTTTGGAATCGCACCAAATCAACCGGGCTCACACCCGGGTCGCGGGCTCGCGCCGCAGCGCACACCGCCGGTGGGGAATCTCACCCCGCCCCGAAGACAGGAACATCATATCACACATTAAGGGGATTGTCAACCGCTTTTCAGTCGGCTGTCACATTTTCGATGATCTCGCGCAGTTGGTCGGCGCCCTCCCCCGTCACGGCCGAAAACGGCACGGTGAGCACACCCTCCAGATCGGCAAACTCGGCCGCCAGCGCCGTTTCGCGGGCGGCGCGCTCGGTCTTGTTCAGCTTGTCGGCCTTGGTGAGCACGATCACGAACGGGATGCCCGCCTCCACGAACCAGTCGATCATCTGCCGATCCTCGGCTGATGGCGGGTGACGCATATCCACCAGCTGCAGCACCAGCCGCATGTCGCGGTCGGCGTCGAAATAGCCCTGAATGAGCCCGTTCCAGCGCTGGCGCTCGGCATTCGACACCTTGGCGTAGCCGTAACCGGGCAGATCCACCAATCGCAGGGTGGACAGACGGTAAAAATTGATGCTGGCCGTTTTGCCCGGCGTGGCACTGGTCCTCGCCAGCGAGCGGCGCTCCAGCAACTTATTGATAAGGGAGGATTTGCCCACATTGGAGCGGCCGGAAAACACCACCTCCGGCAATTCGGGCGGCGGCAGCTGTGCTGTCAGAGCAGCGGTCATTTCAAACCGGGCACTGTGCAGATCCATCATGTTCCCTCTCTTTTTTCGGCCAATGCCACGTGCAGCACCGCATCCATGTGACCCACGGGCACGAACTGCACGTGCGCCTTCACGGCGGGATCCACCTCGGCAAGGTCAGACTCGTTCTCCTGCGGGAGGATCACGGTGTGCATATGGCGGGTGTAGGCGGCCATGGTCTTTTCCCGCAGGCCGCCGATGGGCAGCACCCGCCCGCGCAGAGTGATCTCCCCCGTCATGGCCACATCGTGCCGCACGGGGATGCCCGACAGCGCCGACACCATGGCCGTGGCCATGGTCACGCCGGCCGACGGGCCGTCCTTGGGCACGGCGCCCTCCGGCACGTGGACGTGGATATCCTTGGTTTTGTAGAAATCGGCGTCGATGCCCCAATCGGCCGCGCGGGAGCGCACATAACTCATCGCCGTGCGGGCAGACTCCTTCATCACGTCGCCCAGCGAGCCGGTCAGTTCCACCTTGCCGGTGCCCTCCAGCACCGCCACCTCGACCTGCAGCATCTCGCCGCCGACCGAAGTCCACGCAAGGCCGTTCACCACGCCGATCTCGTCCCGGCTATGTAGATCATCCGGCTTGTATTTCACCGGCCCCAAAAAGGCCTCCAGATCCTTCACCGTAACGCTTTTCGCCTCGCCGGAGACGATCTGCTTGGCCGCCTTGCGGCAGATGTCCGCGATGCGGCGCTCAAGTTTGCGCACGCCCGCCTCACGGGTGTAGCCGTCGATCAGCGCCCGCAGCGTGGCATCGGAAATGCGCAGTTGACGGGCGGTGAGGCCGTGGCGCTCCCGCTGTTTTTTGAGCAGGTGCTCTTTGGCGATGTGGAATTTTTCCTCCGCCGTATAACTGGGGATCTGAATGATATCCATACGGTCGGCCAATGCCTCGGGAATGGCGTCCAGATCGTTGGCGGTGGTGATGAACAGCACGTCCGACAGATCGAACGGCAGTTCGAGATAATGGTCGGTAAAGGTATTGTTCTGCTCGGGGTCCAGCACCTCCAGCATGGCGGAGGGGGGATCACCGCGAAAATCGCTGCCCAGTTTGTCGATCTCATCGAGCAGGATCAGCGGGTTACAGCTTTTTGCCTTGGTGACGGCGGCGATGATACGCCCGGGCATGGAGCCGATATAGGTGCGGCGATGGCCGCGGATCTCGGCCTCATCGTGGATGCCGCCCAACGAAATGCGCACATAATTGCGCCCCATGGCGGTGGCAATGGACTTGGCCACCGAGGTCTTGCCCACACCGGGCGGGCCCACGAAGCAGAGGATCTGCCCGTGCATTTCTTTTGAGAGTAGGCGCACCGCAAGGCTTTCGACGATGCGGTCCTTCACCTTATCCAATCCGTAATGGTCGCGGTCGAGCACCGCACGGGCACGGTCGAGCGCCAGTGTATCCTCGGTGCGCACGCCCCACGGCAGCGCCAGACAGGTGTCCAGATACCCGCGCACCACGGTGGCCTCCTGCGAGCCGGCGGGCATACGCGCCAGCTTATCGCACTCTTTGAGCAGTTTTTCGCGCACTTCGTCCGACAAGGTGAGGTCTTTCACCCGGCGGCGATAGTCTTCGGCCTCCTCCACGGGGTTGTCGCCGTCACCGAGTTCATCGGCGATGGCACGCAGCTGTTCGCGCAGATAATAGTCGCGCTGATTTTCGTCCATCTGCTCGTGGACTTTATCGTGGATCTCGTTTTCCAGTTTCAGCACGCTGATCTCATGCTGCAGCAGCGCCAGCAGCCGCTCGGCACGGGTCTCCTCGTGCAGCGTCTGCAGCAGCGCCTGCTTCTGATCGTCACTAAAGGGCACCTCATGAGCGATGCGGTCGGCCAGCGCGCCCACGCCTTCGATCGCCGCCACGGCGGCAAAGGTCTCGTCGTTCACCGAGGGGGCCAGCGAGGCATATTCGTCGAAGCAGTCGATGCATTCGCGCACCATGGCCTCCTCCCGCAGCGGATCGGTCATACCGCGGGTCAGGCACTCCTTCACCAGCGCCAGAAAATAGGGCGATTCCTGCACGACATCCTGCACGCGGGCGCGATAGAGCCCCTCCACCATGACGCGGAAGGACTCGCCCGGCAGACGCAGCACCTGCCGCACACGCGCCACTACGCCGAAGGGATAGACCTGCTCCTCGGTGGGGTCCTCGTCGGCGATATCGCGCTGAGCGGCCAGAAAAATGATCTGGTCGCCGCCCATAGCGGCGCTGAGCGCCTGAATGGATTTCTTGCGCCCTACGTCAAAATGTATTTCCATGCCGGGAAAGACCACCAGCCCGCGCAAGGCGAGCATCGGCAGGGTCTGCACCCGGGCAATTCGTTTGGATGTGGCCATATTCTGATCCTTTCTGTGATGCGAAAAGCAGGCGACTGTGACAAGACAGCCGCCCGCAGAGCAATATCACGCCGTGTACCGGCGCTTGGGGCTGCGCCCCTTGACCGTCGCTTTCAGCTTGACGGGCTTTTTATCGGGATCCCGTGTGATCTCCGGCTGTGCGCCCTCGTTGACACAGGCGTCGGTGACGGTGACAGTGTCCACCGTGTGATCGGAGGGGATGTCGAACATCAGGCGGTTGAGAGTCTCCTCCATCACGGCACGCAGGCCGCGGGCACCGGTGTTCAGTTTCAGCGTCTTTTCCGCCACGGCACGCAGTGCCTCATCGGTGAAGGTGAGCTTCACCCCGTCGAGTTCGAATAGATACTGATACTGCTTGAGCAGGGCGTTCTTCGGCTCGCTCAAAATCTGCATCAGCGCGTCGGCATCCAGCGCCTCCAGCGTGGTGATGACCGGCATACGGCCGACCAGTTCGGGGATCAGGCCGAATTTGACCAGATCCTGCGGAGTGACCTGACGGAGCAGTTCGGACGACTCGCGATCCTTTTTGGAACGGACGGTGTTGCCGAAGCCGACGGCACCGGACTCCATCCGCTTTTCGATGGTCTGCTGGATGCCATCAAAGGCACCGCCCAGAATGAAGAGGATATTGGTGGTGTCGATCTGGATGAATTCCTGCTGGGGATGCTTGCGCCCGCCGTTGGGCGGCACGTTCGCCATGGTGCCCTCGAGGATCTTCAGCAGTGCCTGCTGCACCCCCTCGCCGCTCACGTCCCGCGTGATGGAGGGATTTTCACTGCGGCGGGAGATCTTGTCGATCTCGTCCACATAGATGATGCCGCGCTCCGCCTTTTCCACGTCATAGTCCGCCGCCTGGATGAGACGCAGCAGGATGTTTTCCACATCCTCGCCCACATAGCCGGCCTCGGTCAGCGTGGTGGCATCGGCAATGGCAAAGGGCACATCGAGTATCTTGGCCAGCGTCTGTGCCAGCGCCGTCTTCCCTACGCCGGTGGGACCGAGCAGCAGCACGTTGCTCTTGCCGATCTCGGTGTCACCGTTGCCGAAATAGATGCGTTTATAGTGGTTATAGACCGCCACGGACAGCGCCGTTTTGGCGGCATCCTGCCCGATGACGTATTCGTCCAGACCCTGCTTGCTCTCCTGCGGCTTGGGCAGACGCACGCTCGTGGCGGTGCTGTTCTGCGTGCGTGCGGGTGCGACGCCCCCCGACAGGATCGACTCGCACAGTTCCACGCCCTCGTTGCAGATATAGACGCCCGGCCCCGCGATCAGGCGGTAGACATCGTCCTGCGCTTTGCCGCAGAACGAACAGCATATGGGCTTGTTTTCCTCACTCTTGGCCATGCCCCGACCCCTTTCTCAAGCATTCATCG
>JAZRVU010000003.1:0-4456 GCA_045599305.1 Acutalibacteraceae bacterium
CAGGGCGAAGACGTCGTGGCCGGTGTCCGCACCCCCATGCCGATCTCCCAGATGGCCGAGAAATTCCCGAAGGCCTACGACAAGTTCGTCAAGGTCTGCGATCTGCTCGAGGATCACTACCGCGATATGCAGGACATGGAGTTCACCGTGGAGAACGGCGAGCTGTATATGCTGCAGTGCCGCAACGGTAAGCGTACCGCGCAGGCCGCTCTGAAGATCGCCTGCGATCTCGTGGACGAGGGCATGATCGACGAGAAGAAAGCCGTCTCCATGATCGATCCCCGTAACCTCGATACCCTGCTGCATCCCCAGTTCGATGCGAAGGCTCTGAAGGCCGCCACTCCCATGGGCAAGGGCCTGGGTGCTTCCCCCGGCGCTGCCTGCGGCAAGGTCGTCTTCACCGCTGACGACGCCGAGGCGTGGAACGCCCGCGGCGAAAAGGTCGTGCTGGTCCGTCTGGAGACCTCTCCCGAGGACATCACCGGTATGAAGGCCGCTCAGGGCATCCTGACCGTCCGCGGCGGTATGACCTCTCACGCGGCCGTCGTGGCGCGCGGCATGGGCACCTGCTGCGTGTCCGGCTGTGGCGAAATCAAGATGGACGAGGACAACAAGAAGTTTGAACTCGCCGGCAAGACCTTCCATGAGGGTGACTATATCTCCATCGACGGTTCCACCGGTAACATCTACGACGGCATCATCCCCACCGTGGATGCCGAGATCGCCGGCGAATTCGGCCGCATCATGAGCTGGGCCGACAAGTATCGCCGCCTGAAGGTGCGCACCAATGCCGACACCCCGCGTGATGCCAAGAAGGCTCGCGAGCTGGGCGCCGAAGGCATCGGCCTCTGCCGCACCGAGCACATGTTCTTCGAGCCCTCCCGTATCGCCGCGTTCCGCGAGATGATCTGCGCCGATACCGTGGAAGAGCGTGAGGCCGCTCTGGATAAGATCATGCCGATGCAGCAGGCCGACTTCGAGGCGCTGTATGAGGCGCTGGAGGGCTGCCCGGTCACCATCCGCTTCCTCGATCCTCCGCTGCACGAGTTCGTTCCCACCGAAGAGGCGGAGATCGAAGCGCTGGCGAAGGCGCAGGGCAAGTCCGTCGAGGCCATCAAGGCCATCATCGTCGGCCTGCACGAGACCAACCCGATGATGGGTCACCGCGGCTGCCGTCTGACCGTCACCTATCCCGAGATCGCCGTGATGCAGACCAAGGCTGTCATCCGTGCCGCCATCAACGTGCAGAAGAAGCACGCCGACTGGAACGTCAAGCCCGAGATCATGATCCCGCTGGTTTGCGAGAACAAGGAATTCAAGTTCGTCAAGAAGGCCGTCGTGGAGCCCGCCGACGCCGAGATCGCCGCTGCCGGCATCGACCTGAAGTATGAGGTCGGTACCATGATCGAGATCCCGCGTGCGGCCCTCACCGCCGACGAAATCGCCAAGGATGCCGAGTTCTTCTGCTTCGGCACCAACGATCTGACTCAGATGACCTTCGGCTTCAGCCGTGACGACGCCGGCAAGTTCCTGGGCGCCTACTACGACACCAAGATCTTCGAAAACGATCCGTTTGCCAAGCTGGATCAGACCGGTGTGGGCAAACTGATGGAGATGGCCGTGAAGATGGGCAAGGGCACCCGCTCCACCCTGCACTGCGGCATCTGCGGCGAACACGGCGGCGATCCCACGTCTGTCGAGTTCTGCCACACCATCGGTCTGGACTATGTGTCCTGCTCGCCGTTCCGTGTGCCGATTGCCCGCCTCGCCGCTGCGCAGGCCGCGATCAAGGAGAGCAAGTAATCAGTTCTTTAAGCCCAAAATATCCGCCCGAAGAAATTCGGGCGGATATTTTTTGAAAATCTTATTATTTCATGCCGCACTTAACTTATAATCAAACTGTGCATAGTTGCCTATTCAAAATAATTGTGTAACGGACGGATCGCTTTATGAAAATTTCAACGGAAATCGCTTCGATCGCAAAAATCGTCGGCATGGAAAAGGCCGTGGAGCTCTGCGCAAATGCCGGCTTTGACGCATGGGACTTTTCGATGTTTGAAATGTGCCGGATCGACTGGAAAACCAGGCAGCCTTTACCAAACGAAAATCAATTGAACGGCCCGCATTATCTGGAGTTTGCAAGAAAACTCAAAAAGATCGGGCTGGATAACGGGATCGTATGCAATCAGTCCCACGCGCCTTTTCCCGTTGATGTCCCTGCCGTCCGGAGCTATTTGAAGCGTGCGATCGAATGCACCGCAGAGGCCGGCGGCGAAATTTGCGTCATTCACCCCGACAACGATAAGTCTGCCGAGGAAAATGCCGAAATGTTTGCCGAGCTTCTGCCGTTTGCGAAGGGCTGCGGCGTGAAGATCGCCACGGAAAATATGTGGAATTGGGACAATGCCAAAGACGAATCCTCTTTTGCGGCATGTGCCACGGGCGAGGATTTCAAAAAGCATATTGACTGTATCCACGATGATTTTCTGGTCGCCTGTCTCGATTTGGGACATGCCGAAATGCGCGGCTCGGGCGACGGTGCCGTTCATATGATACGCACACTGGGGCATCGCATTCAGGCACTGCACATCCATGACAATGACCGTCATCACGACAGCCATCAGATTCCGTTCTCGATGGATATCGATTTTGATCTGATCGTGAAAGCGCTTAAAGAAATCGGTTATCAAGGGTACTTTACATTAGAAGCGGATCGCTTTATGAGCGCCTACAGCGAAGACAATGCGTTGGAAGGGGTAACAAAGCTCAAAGAAAGCGCCGGAAAACTGGCGGATATGTTCGAAAGTCTGTAAACGATTCGGAAAGGAAACATCATGTGTACGGCGATCGCGTATAAGGGGAATGACCTGCTTTACGGGTTCAATCTGGATATCGACCCGGGGGTGTGGCAGTACTCCGTGCATAAAACCAAGTCTCTCTTCGCCGTGGGCATCACGGTGGGCAAGACGTGCTATTACGTCCACGGGGTGAACCGGAATGGGCAGTTCGGGAACGTGCCGTATATGAACGGTAAGCCGGCATCGGTGCTCCGCGGTGCGCGCCGGGAGCGCATCGACCTGATGAGTGACCGCTATATCCGGGGAAAGTATTCTTTCGGGGATGTCGAGGAGATCCTGCGCACCAAAACGGTGGTGGGCATCCCCGCGGCGACGATGCATTCATTGATCGGCAGTGAACACGGCGATTTTCTCATTGTGGAGCCGGGGTACGGGTACCGGAAGGTCGGGGAGCGTTTTGCGGTGCTCACCAATTTCCCGGTGCTGGCCGCACTTTCGGACTATTCCGACCCGTTTTACGGAAAAGACCGATACGACAGGACGGTCGCGGCTTTGTCGGGCGCGGGCGATGATTTTTGTGCAGAGGATGCGCTGCGCGTGCTGCATGACGCCGTGCAGGTCGGGCAGTGGGCGACAAGGGTATCGTTCGTCTATTCCCGCAACCGGAACACGGTGTACTATTATTTTAACGGCGATATCGCCCATGTGCAGGCGCACGCGTTTGCGTGACGGCCGTCAACAGTCAAAGCCGCCCCCGTATCCTTTCGGCGGGGCAAGATAGGGAGAAATCGGTTTTTGCGGCAAAATTTTGGCACTCGCTTGCAGAAAAGCCTCGCAATGCGGCAGTATTCCTGCGTTTTTCTGCTTCGCTCTGCTGAAAAATTTTTCTCGCAAAAACTGCGCTGCATCCGAAAACTGGCTTTTTAGGAGAAAGAACAAGGAACAAAATGGCAGGGGTACTGGTGGATGGCCGGCATTTTTTTGGCCGTTATTTTCCCGAAAAAGGCGTTTTCGGACGACTTATCCCTACCTTGCCCCGCCGTTCGGATGCGGGGCTTTTTTTGTTTTCCGGCGGTTGCGTTTTTGGAATAGTTGTGATATAATGACCTCAAACCGGCGGCGGTGGAACGCCGCCGAAATGCCTGTCGGCATTTGAAAACTGCGTTTTCGTTCGAGAACATTGTATCATCAAAGCGCCGTGCTGCGGCACGGCGAGCGGCTTTGCCGCTCACAAAGGCTGCCGCCTTTGGTTTTGTGATATAATGACCTCAAACCGGCGACGGGGAACGCCGCCGAAATGCCTGTCGGCATTTGAAAACTGCGTTTTCGTTCGAGAACATTGTATCATCAAAACGCCGTGCTGCGGCACGGCACGCGGCTTTGCCGCTCACAAAGGCTGCCGCCTTTGGTTTTGTGATATAATGACCTCAAACCGGCGGCGCGCCCGTTAGTGAAAGCGTTACAAGCGGCCGTTGGCGGATCCCGATGGGATGTGACAGCCCAAAGGAGGAGCAGAAAATGATCTTTTCATTACAAACAGTCAATAATGTGACCAAAGAGATCCAAAAAGCACTTTTGGATGCGGCGGCCGCCGGCGAGGGGCTGGAGCTCGCGGCGGGGGACTACAAGGTCGGTTCCCTGTCTCTGCCGTCGGGCAC
>JAZRVU010000004.1:0-15652 GCA_045599305.1 Acutalibacteraceae bacterium
CGAAGACGGGGCGCACACCGTTGCCCATCTTGAACCAGTTGGTGCCGTAGTCGGTGCGGAACCACGCCTGATAGCCCGCCACCGTCTTGCCCAGCAGATCGTTCTGCGCCGTCTGGGGCGCGAAGGTGAGGGTATCGGCCGCACCGGCCGGTATGGCCGAGGCGCCGCACACCAAAAGCAGCACCGCCGCCAGCAGGATGGCTCCCATACGTTTCACCGGTCACGCCTCCCATAAGTAAAAATAAAAAAAGATGGTATCGTTTAAACAATACCATCTTTTGATGAAAATTGCAAGAAAAACCGCAAAATTCTTTTAGTACTTCAGCGGCTTGGCATCCCAGATATTCGCCGCATATTCGGCAATGGAGCGGTCGGAGGTGAAGATGCCGCTCTGCGCGGTGTTGATGAGCGCCATGCGGGTGAAGCGCTCGCGGTCGCGGTAGACCTCGCCCGAAAGCTGCTGGGCGCGGCGGTAATCCTCGAAATCGGCCAGCACCATATACGGGTCGCGGCTCACCAGCGAATCCGCCACCTCGCGGAAGCTGCGGCCGCCGAAGCCCTGATACATGGCGTCGATGGCGCGGTGGATATACGGGTCGCCGTTATAGAGCGCCCGCGGATCGTAGCCCTGCCGCTTGAGCGCCTCCACCTCCTCGGTGCGCATACCGAAGAGGAAGATGTTCTCGTCACCCACCGCCTCGCGGATCTCCACATTGGCGCCGTCCAGAGTACCCAGCGTCACCGCACCGTTCATCATCAGCTTCATGTTGCCGGTGCCGGAGGCCTCGGTGCCTGCCAGCGAGATCTGCTCGCTGATATCGGCGGCGGGCATCAGCATTTCGGCCAGCGACACGCGGTAATCCTCCAGATACACCACCCGGAGCCGGTCATTCACCGCGGGGTCATTATTGATGGTGTCGGCCAGATAGCAGATGAAGCGGATGATCTCCTTGGCCAGATAGTACCCCGGCGCGGATTTTGCCCCGAACAGATAGGTGCGGGGGGTGAACTCCATGCCCGGATTTTCCTTGAGCGTGAGATAGAGGTGCAGGATGTGCAGGGCATTGAGGTGCTGCCGCTTGTACTCGTGCAGACGCTTGACCTGCACGTCGAAAAGCGAATCGGGATCCAGCGCTATGCCGGTCTGCCGCTTCACATAATCGGAAAACCGCTCCTTATTGGCGCGTTTCACGGCGGCAAACGCCTCCAGTGTGGCCTTGTCGTCGGCAAATTCGCGCAGGCGGGCAAGCTGCGGCGCGTCCAGCACGAAGCCGTCACCGATGCGCTCGGTGAGCAGTGAGGTCAGCCCGGGATTGGCCTGACACAGCCAGCGGCGGTGGGCGATGCCGTTGGTGACATTGCCGAATTTTTCCGGCATCACGGTGTAGGCATCGTGGAACACGGTGTCCTTCACGATCTCGCTGTGCAGGCGGGAGACGCCGTTGACCGAATGGCAGGCCGCCACACACAGATTGGCCATTTTGATGAGGCCGTAACTGATGATGGCCATGCGGCTCACCTTTTCGCTGTCGCCGCCGGTGGCGGCCATCATCTGTGCGCCGAAGCGGTCGTTGATCTCGCGCACGATCTGATAAATGCGGGGCAGACGGCCGCGGAACAGATCCTCCGGCCAGCATTCCAGCGCCTCCGCCATCACGGTGTGGTTGGTATAGGCAAAAGTGCGGGTGACGATATCCCACGCCGCGTCCCACGAATAGCCGCACTCATCCAGCAGGATGCGCATCAGTTCGGGGATGGCAAGGGTGGGATGGGTGTCGTTGATATGCACCGCCGCGTGGTCGGGCAGCGAATCGAGCGAGCCGTAGGTCTGCAGATGGCGCTGCACGATATCCTGCACCGAGGCGGAGACGAGGAAATACTGCTGCGACAGCCGCAGTGACTTGCCCTCGCGGTGGTTGTCGGCGGGATACAGCACCTGCGTGATGACCTCCGCCATGGCTTTCTGCTCCATGGCGCGCATATATTCGCCCTGATTGAACAGCGACATATCCATGCCCGGTGCCGTGGCGCTCCACAGACGCAGGGTGGAGACCCCGCGGCCGTCCTTGCCGGCCACCATCAGGTCATAGGCCTGCGCCAGCACCACGGTGGCGTTTTCATGCGACACGGAATGGTGGCCCTCGTTCCAGCTCTCGCACACCTGCCCGTCGAACAGCACCCGCTTGGTCAGTTCGGGACGGGGCAGCAGCCAGCTTTCGCCGCCGGGCAGCCACATATCGGGCAGTTCGGTCTGCCAGCCGTCCACCAGCTTCTGGCGGAAGATGCCGTATTCATAGAGCAGTGAATAGCCGATGGCGGGGATGGATTCGGTGGCCAGCGAATCGAGGAAGCAGGCCGCCAGACGACCCAGGCCGCCGTTGCCCAGGCCGGCATCCGATTCCAGTTCGTAAAGCGACTCCATCTTCACGCCGTACTGCTGCATGACCTGCTCGGCCTCCTCGGTGAGCCCGAGGTTGAACAGCGTATTCTTGAGCGAGCGCCCCATCAGGAATTCCATGCACAGGTAATACACCTGCTTGGCCCTTTGCTGATGGGTCTCGTGGATATAGCCGACACGGGCGGTGCGCAGTTTGTCGCGCAGCACCAGCACCAGTGCGTTATAAAAATGCTCATTCGTGGCCTCGGCCGGCTGAACGGAGAAATTGTGCAGCAGTTTGGCCTCCAGCAGTTCGGCCAGCGAGGGCGTCGGTTTTTGAGCCGTGTTTTTTGTACTCTTCTTCGCGGGCATGGGATCGCACCTTTCTTTCGATAGATTATTTTTAGTATACACCGTATGCACAAAAAAATCAATAGAAATTTGGTACAAATCACAACAGATCTACCCCCGTTACCATTTGGCTAAACTTGACAATCCCGGGCGCCTGTGATAGAATACGGGGGTCGAACAGGAAAGATAACAAGATAGTATGACAGGAGATATATCGTATGCAAGCGCTGTTGTCCATATCCATTGCCATGATCGCGGGGCTGATGATGTCCCGTCTCACCAAGTTGTGGAATCTGCCCGCCGTCACCGCCTATCTGGTGGCCGGCATCCTCATCGGGCCCTACTGTCTGGGGCAGCTCGGCGTGCCGGGGCTGGGCTTCATCTCCTCGGCGGACGTAAAATCCTACTCGGTCATTTCGGAGGCCGCGCTGGGCTTCATCGCCATCGCCATGGGCAACGAATTCCGGCTGGAGGATCTGAAAAAGACCGGCAAGCAGGCCATCGTGATCGCCATTTTTCAGGCGCTGACCGCCACGCTGGCGGTGGATCTCGCACTTTACGGCCTGCATCTGCTGATCCCGGATAAGCTGCCGCTCTCCTGTGTGCTGACGCTCGGTGCCATTGCCACGGCCACGGCACCCGCCGCCACGCTGATGGTGGTCAAGCAATATAAGGCGGACGGCCCGCTCACCCGCCTGCTGCTGCCGGTGGTCGCACTGGACGACGTGGTGGGTCTCATGGTGTTCGCCGTCTCCTTCGGCATCGCCCGCGCACTGGAAAACGGGCAGGTAGACATCATTTCCGTGCTGATCAACCCCCTCATCGAGGTGGTCGCCTCGCTGCTGCTGGGCGGTCTGATCGGTCTGCTTTTCCACTTCACCGAGCAGTTCTTCCACTCCCGCAGCAAGCGCATGAGCATCTCGGTCAGTTATGTCTTTCTGGCGGTGGCGCTCTCCATGCTGGAACTCCGCATCGGTGCGGTGACGGTGAGCTTCTCCTCGCTGCTGGTGTGCATGATGCTGGGCACCGTCTTCTGCAATCTCTGCGATTTTTCGGCCGAACTGATGGATCGCATGGATCGCTGGACCGGCCCGATCATGGTGCTGTTCTTCGTCATCAGCGGCTCGGGACTGGAGCTTTCGGTCTTCGGCGAATGGCAGATCGTGGTCATCGGCATCGTGTTCATCCTGTTCCGCTCGTTCGGAAAGATCGCCGGCGCCAATGTCTCGGCGCGCTTCATGCACTGCGAGCCCGCCGTGCAGAAATATCTGGGCATCACGCTGCTGCCGCAGGCCGGCGTGGCGCTGGGTATGTCGCTGACCGCCATGTCGATGGGTGCCTCCGGCCTCATCATCCGCAACATCGCCCTCTTTGCGGTGCTGATCTATGAGCTGTGCGGCCCGCTGATGACCAAGATCGCGCTGGACCGTGCGGGCGAGATCCCCGAAAAGCCCATTCCGCCGCGTATGCAGGCCAAACTGAACGCCAAAAAGTGATCAAAACAACGCCCGCCGATCCCGAAGGATCGGCGGGTGCTTTTTTGTTTCGTTTATTCGTTTTTCGCGGTGGCCAGCTCCACCAGTACCTCCACCATCTTATACATGGCCGGCACCGACACGAATTCGTGGATGCCGTGGAAATTGGCACCGCCGGTGGACAGGTTGGGGCAGGGCAGTCCTTCAAACGACAGGCGGGCGCCGTCGGTGCCGCCGCGGATAGGGCTGATGCGGGGCGTCACCCCCACCGCCTGCATGGCTGCCACGGCGCGGTCAACCACGTGCATCACCGGCAATATCTTCTCTTTCATGTTATAGTAACTGTCCCGCACATCGACCGTCACCGTGCCCTCGCCGTACACGTCGTTGAGATACACCGCCAGACGGGTGACGAAAGCCTTGCGCGCCTCGAACTTGTCGCGGTCGTGGTCGCGGATGATGAGCGAGACGTGCGCCGCGCTCTCGTCGCCGGCCATGTCGGTGACATGATAGAAACCCTCGTACCCTTCGGTGTGGGCGGGTGTCTCGGCCGCGGGCAGCATACCGATGATCTCGGCGGCGATGAGCGCCGCGTTTTTCATTTTGTTTTTGGCCGAGCCGGGGTGGATGTTCAGCCCCTTCACCGCAAACCGCGCCGAGGCGGCGTTGAAATTCTCATATTCCAGTTCGCCCAGCGTGCCGCCGTCCACAGTGTAGGCGAATTCCACCCCGAAACGGTCAAGGTCGAAATGATCGGCACCGCGACCGATCTCCTCGTCCGGGGTGATCGCCACCGCGATGCGGCCGTGGGGCAATTCGGGATGGGCGGCCAGATACGCCATGGCGGCCATGATCTCCGCCACACCGGCCTTGTCGTCGGCGCCGAGCAGGGTGGTGCCGTCCGACACGATCAGTTCCTGCCCCGCAAAATCCGCCAGAAACGGATATTTTTCGAGCGTGATGCACTCGCCCGAGGCCAGCGGCAGATCGCCGCCCTCATACGCCACACGGGACGGGCGTATGAGGGCGCCCGACACCGCCGGGGAAGTGTCCATATGGGCGATATACCCCATCGCCGGCGCCGTACAGCCGGGGGTGGCGGGCAGCACGCCGTACACATAGCCGCAGTCGTCCAGCACCACGTCCGAAAGGCCGATTTCCCGCAGGTCACGCGCCAGCACCTCGCCCAGCACCCGCTGGCGGGCAGAGGACGGCACCGTTTCGGACTCTTCGTCCGACGTGGTATCGTATGTCACATATTGCAAAAACCGTTCGATCACATCCATGGTCATATTCCTCTTTTCTCCGATATGCTTTCACTTTAACACATTTTTGCCGAATGTCAAGTCGTTTCCCCTTGCCAAACGGCATATTATTTGGTATACTATCGACATCAAGAGAAAAGGTGCGTGTCTGTATATGGCGGAATCTCTGGCACAATCGCTGGTGGAATTTTTCGGCAACACCATCCCGGCGGAGCTGACGATCTTTCTCATCTCGCTCTTCCCCATTCTGGAGCTGCGCGGCGGCATGATCGCGGCGGCGCTGCTCGGTGTGCCCTTCGGGCGGGCGTTTCTGATCTGCTTTGTGGGCAATCTGCTGCCGCTGCCTTTCATTCTGTGGCTCATTCGTCCGGTGTTCAACTGGCTCAAGGGCACCCGCCACTTGAAAAAACTGGCCGACTGGATGGAACGCAAGACCGAGAAGAACCGCGACAAGGTGCTGCGCTATGAGGTGTTCGGTCTCTTACTGTTCGTGGCCATCCCGCTGCCGGGCACCGGCGGCTGGACAGGGTCGCTCGTGGCGGCACTGCTGGATATGCCCATGAAAAAATCGCTGCCCATCATCTGCCTGGGCGTGCTCATCGCGGGGATCATCATGTCGGCCGTCACCTACGGTCTGCCCGCACTGTTCACGCTGTGAGGACGATGCCATGAAAACGGATATCGCGATCATCGGCGGCGGTGCCGCCGGTCTGGCGGCCGCCGTATTTGCCGCCCGCGCCGCCCGTGAACGCGCTCTCGCGCTGCGGGTAACGGTGCTGGAAAAAGCGCCCCGCGTGGGGCGCAAGCTGCTGGCCACCGGCAACGGCACCTGCAACATCACCAATCTGCACGCCGTGCCCGCCCGCTATCACGGGGCGGACGCGGCTTTTGTGCTGCCCGCGCTGTCGGCCTTCTCCCCCGCCGACGCCATGGACTTTTTCCGTTCGATCGGCGTGGTGTGCCGCGCGCGGGAGGACGGGCGGGTCTACCCCCTGTGCGAGCAGGCGGCGGCGGTGCTGGACTGCCTGCGTGCCGAATGTGCCGCGTGGGGCGTGGAGATCCGCTGTGACGAGGCGGTGGAGGCCATCACCCGCCAAAAGGGCGGCTTTTTGCTCAAGACGGCGGCGGGCACCGTGGACGCCGGGCAGGTGCTGGTGACCGCCGGCGGCGCGGCCTCCCCCTCGCTTGGCGGCGGCACCGACGGTTACGCCCTGCTGGCGGCGCTCGGGCACGACAAGACACCGCTTTTCCCCGCCATCACCCAGATGAAAGCCGAAAGCGATTTTCTGCGGGCGGTGAAGGGGTTACGCGCGGATGTGTCGCTCACACTTTTGCACAACGGACAGGTCGCCGCCGCTTCGGCGGGCGAACTGCTCTTCACGGAATACGGACTTTCCGGCCCGGCGGCACTGGCCGTTTCCCGCACGGCAGGCGACTGGGAGCGCCGCCGCACCGGCACCCTCACGGCGGTGGTCGACCTGCTGCCGGAATGGAGCGAAAGCGAGGTCGCGGCGGAGATCGCGCGGCGGGGCAACCTGCCCGGCCGCACGATGGAAGACCTGCTGACCGGCCTGCTGCACAAGCGCATCGGGCAGACGGTGCTGCGTGCCGCGGGAGTACTGCCGCTTTCGCGCGCCGCCGATACGCTGACCGAAAAAGAGGTGCAAGCTGCCGCGCATACCGTGAAAAACTGGGAATTTCCCGTTACCGGCACCAAGGGACTGGCCGCGGCGCAGGTCACGGCAGGGGGCATCGCCACCGCCGGGTTCGACCCGCAGACGATGCAGTCGCGGCGGGTGCCGGGGTTATTTGCCGCCGGAGAAGTGCTGGATATCGACGGCGATTGCGGCGGATTCAATCTGCAATGGGCGTGGAGCTCGGCTCACGCCGCGGCGATCGCCATGGTGGCGGAAAGGACGGCCAAATGATCCGCATCAACGAAGTGACACTGCCGCTTTCCTACAAGGAAGCGGATCTGCCGCGTGCGGCGGCCGCCGCACTGGGCATATCGCCCCAAAAGATCACCGGCTGCCGCCTGTTTCGCCGGGCGGTGGACGCCCGCAAAAAGGACGCCGTCTGCTTCAAGGCCACGTTGGACGTGACGGTGACGGGGAACGAGGCCGCGACAGCGGCGCACGGACGGCACGCGGCGGTGGTATCCCCCACCGTGTATGTGCCCGCCGCCGTGCCTTGTGACCGGCAACTGCCGCCGGTGGTGGTAGGCAGCGGTCCGGCGGGATTGTTCGCCGCACTGGTGCTGGCGCGCGCGGGCTGGCATCCGCTGGTACTGGAGCGCGGGCAGGACGTGGACGCCCGCCATGCCGCAGTGGAGCGCCTCTGCCGTGACGGTGTGCTGGACACCGACTGCAACGTGCAGTTCGGCGAGGGCGGTGCCGGCACCTTTTCGGACGGCAAGCTGAACACCGGCATCAAAGACACCCGCTGCCGTTTCGTGCTGGAGCAGTTGGCGCATTTCGGAGATTGCCCGGACATTCTGTGGCAGGCCAAGCCGCATGTGGGCACCGACCGCCTGCGCGGGGCGGTCAGGGGACTGCGGGAGGAGATCAGCCGTCTGGGCGGCACCGTGCGCTTCGGCTGTCGGGTGACCGACATCACCGTACAGGGCGGCGCGCTCACCTCGCTGACCGTGCAGACTGCCGACGGCGTGGAGGAAATCCCCTGCACGGCCGCCATCTTCGCCATCGGCCACAGTGCGCGGGACACGGTGGAGATGCTTCGCGGCCGCGGTGTGCCGATGGAGCCAAAGCCCTTTGCCGTGGGGGTGCGCATCGAGCATCCCCGCCGCATGATCGACGAAAGCCAGTACGGCCGCTTTGCGGGGCACCCCGCGCTGGGAGCGGCGGATTACAAATTGCACGTCAACGCCCCCACCGGGCGGGGCGTTTACACTTTCTGTATGTGCCCCGGCGGGGTGGTGATGGCCGCCGCGTCGGAGACGGAGATGGTGGCGGTCAACGGCATGAGCGAATTTGCGCGGGATGCCGAAAACTCCAACAGCGCATTGCTGGTGGGGGTCGCGCCCGAAGATCTCGGCTCGGTCGACCCGCTGGCCGGCATGGCACTGCAGCGTCAAATGGAACGCGCCGCGTTCCGTCTGGGCGGCGGCGGGTACCGCGCACCGGCACAGCTGGCGGGCGATTTCATGGCCGACCGCGCCAGTCACGCGGCGGGCGATGTGCGTCCCTCCTACCGTCCCGGCGTCACCTTCTGCGACCTGCGGGAGTGTCTGCCGCCCTTCGTGGCGCAGTCGCTCAAGACCGCCCTGCCGCTGTTCGGTCGGCAATTGCGCGGGTTCGACCGCCCGGACGCGGTGCTGACCGGGGTGGAATCCCGCTCCTCCTCCCCTGTGCGTCTGCCCCGCGACGAGACCTGCCAGAGCGCCGTGGCGGGGCTGTTCCCCTGCGGCGAAGGCGCCGGCTACGCGGGCGGCATCGTGTCAGCCGCGGCGGACGGCGTGCGCTGTGCGGAACAGTTGATGGCAAAATAAAAAATGACGCATAACCCCGGCAAAACGGCATATACTGAAACAGCCGCGAAAAAAATGAAAAAATTTGAAATTTCCTATTGACATTTGCCGCCGGATAGTGTATGATGGTCAAGCGGTTCGGGTAAGAGCCGCCACACGCACCATTAGCTCAGTTGGTAGAGCACCTGACTCTTAATCAGGGTGTCCCGGGTTCGAGTCCCTGATGGTGCACCAATCCGGCCCGTTGGTCAAGTGGCCTAAGACTCCGGCCTCTCACGCCGGCAACAGCAGTTCGAATCTGCTACGGGTCACCAAGCCGGCATTCGCCGGCAAATATTCCTCCATAGCTCAGTCGGTAGAGCACCTGACTGTTAATCAGGGTGTCACTGGTTCAAGTCCAGTTGGGGGAGCCAGAAAATTCTGTTCACGCAAGTGAACAGAATTTTTTCTCCTTACTTTTTACCTATTACCTCTTACCTATTAGTTAAACTGCCCGGAATTTTGGAAAAGCAAGAAGTAAAAAGTAAGAGGTAATAGGTATTGTGTTCTCCGGGATGTCATGGCAATAACCGAAATTTGCGCTTGCAAAGGGCCGCTGTCTATGGTTAAATAAAGGTGAAAAGTTATTTGGAGGAACATTATGATTTACGAAAACGAATATTTGAACGAAATAGCCTTTCCTATCGGCGGAATTGGTACCGGCTCGATCTCGATTGCCGGAAACGGTCATCTCGTAGACTGGGAGATTTTCAACCGCCCGAACAAGGGAAGTCTTAACGGTTACAGCGGAATCGCCGTACGTGCCGAATATCCAGACGGTAGTTCGGACACCCGCGTTTTGCAGGGCGATTGGACACGAGATCTCATGGGGCAGTATAGAAAAGCCAAATTTTCCGGCTACGGTTTCGGCCCCGACGCCGGCACTTACGCCGGATTCCCGCATTTTGAAAAAGTCAAATTCGACGGCCGATTCCCGATTGCCGAGCTTGTTTTCAGCGATAAGAGCTTTCCCGGCGAGGTCACTATGATTGCGTTCAACCCGTTTATACCTCTGGACAGCGAAGATTCCAGTATCCCGGCGGCATTTTTTGATATAAAGATACGCTCACTTGTAAACGATGTGAAGTTCACCGTGGCTTTTGCGGTGGAAAATCCTTTTGACGGCGGAAAAAATACGAATAAAAGCACCGAAAAATACTGCGCCGTGACGATGGAAAGCGGCGAAAGAGATGAAAATTCCATAAAATTCGGTGATCTTACTCTTACGACCGGCCCTACCGGAGCTGTACAGACCTATTGGTATCGTGGCGGTTGGCAGGATGCGGTATCGACATTTTGGAGAGAACTTTGCGGCGGCGAGCTGCCTTGCCGGGAATATCCGTCCCCGCGTGAACACGGCAAAAAGGATACCGCAACGGTTTGGGCAACACAGTATGCGCAGAAGGACGAAATCGCAAAGTTCCGCTTTATTTTGTCATGGAGCATTCCCAACAACACAAACGATTGGGACACCCAATTGTACAAAGACGAAAAAGGCAACACGGTAAACTGGAAAAACTACTATGCGATGCGCTTTGAAAATTCGCTTGAAAGTGCCGTATACTCCTTTGAAAACTTTGAAACGCTGTACGAAAAAACCGCGCGGTTTCGCGATGCGCTCTATTCAATGACGCTTGATGAAAGTGTTATCATTGCGGCGGCATCATCACTTGCGGTATTAAAATCTCCGACGGTATGGCGATTGTCCGACGGCTCGTTCTACGGCTGGGAGGGCGTCCACGAAAAGTCCGGGTCGTGCGAGGGCACCTGCACTCATGTGTGGAGCTATGCCTACGCGCTCTGCTTTTTGTTTCCCGATCTTGAACGCTCTATTCGTGAAAATGAATTCAAATACGATATCTACGAAAACGGAACGATGCGCTTCCGCCTTAAGCTGCCGGTAAGCCGCCCTAAGCCCGAGTCGGGACTCCCGTGTGTCGACGGTCAGATGGCGACGGTGATAAAATGCTACCGCGACTGGAAACTGACCGGTGACACTGAATGGCTACGCGCAAACTGGGATACGATTTGCAATATCCTCGAATACGCATGGAGTGATAAAAACTTCTATGAGTGGGATGCCGACCGTGACGGCGTTTTGGAAGGCAGACAGCATCACACCCTCGACATGGAGCTCTTCGGCCCGTCCGCATGGTTGCAGGGAATATACCTTGCGGCGCTTAAAGCGGCGGCACGAATGGCGGACTGCCTCGGCGACACGGCGCGCGCCGACGAATATCGCAAGATATTCAAAAAGGGATATGATTGGACGAAAAACAACCTTTTCAATGGCGAATATTATATCCAAAAGGTCGATTTGAGCGACAAATCGAAAGTGGTACATTTCGGCTGTGAACAGTATTGGAACGACGAAAAGGGCGAGCTTAAATATCAGATAGCCGACGGCTGTGAGATAGATCAGCTTTTGGGACAGTGGCACTCGAATATATGCGGACTCGGTAATATTTTCGACAAGGCCGACCGCCTTACCGCCCTTAAAAATATGTATAAGTACAATTTCAAACCCAGTCTGCGCAATATGTGCAATATGTGGCGCGTTTTCGCACTCAACGATGAAGGTGGCGCGATAATCTGCGAATACCCCGAAGGGCACCGCAAACCGGTCATCCCGATACCTTATTGCGAGGAATGTATGACCGGATTTGAGTACGCCTTTGCGGGACTGCTTATCAGCGAGGGCTTTATCGATGAGGGGCTTGACATCGTTCGTGCGGTACGCAGCCGATATGACGGTAAGAAGCGGAATCCATTTAACGAAATCGAGTGCGGAAGCAACTATGCGCGCGCAATGGCAAGCTTTGCCCTTATCCCGATATTCAGCGGCTTTGAGTTTGATATGCCGAATAAATATATCGGTTTTTCACCGAAGACAAGCGGTGATTTCCGGTCGGTTTGGAGTGTCGGTACGGGCTGGGGAACATTCGATCGCCGCAACAACACGGTCGAGATACAGGTGCTCGGCGGCTATATCGAGCTTTGTAAGTTGGGACTTAAAAATGTAGTTCGCCTTACAGCCGACGGCAATGAGCTCGGTATTATCGCATCATCCGATGCGGTGCAATTTGATACCGTTAAAATCGAAAGTTCTCTTGTCGCTGAGATGTAGTTTGATACAATTGAGTCTTTTGCAAAATCCGTATCGTTTCAATAAGGAACAGCAAAACAGATAGAAGTTGTAATTGTGCTATTTCGTAGTATAATCACAGAAAAAAGAGCATTGCTTTTGCAATGCTCTTTTTTCAATGAAGCGCACCTGCGGTGCATGAAGCGAGTTGCAAAGCAACTCATGAAGCAGGACTTCGCCCGGCGAAGTCCCATGAAGCACGCCTTACGGCGTATGGAGGAGAACGGGTGCGCTTCGCTTCATACGAGCGCAGCGAGTGCTTCATGGCGGCATCGCCGCCGCTTCATTAACGAGCAAAGCGAGCGACTTCATTTGTATGAGTTATAGCTTGCTCTATTATCTCATGAAATATTGCAAAGCGCTTGACATAATCGATTGAAAAAGGTATAATGAAATCAAGAAAAGAAAGCGGGGTGAACAGAATGATTATCTTAGTTGACAAAGCCAAATACCGTTCTGTTCACCGTTATTATATTTGAATAATGATGCACTGAAAATTTCTTCGGTTTCGGTTTTGTCGAAACCGATTTTTTATTTTAAGGAGCATTGTTATGGAAAACACAAAAAAGCCAAAAGATTATTTCGTATCTGATTTTAGCAATTTACAATTTCAAACAGCATTTAAGCAGTATTTCTCCGAAATTGGAATAAACGTTAAAAACTGGGATGAATTATTTCGGGAAATGAGCGAGGACAATAGCATTGTTGCCATTGTTCGAACAATGGATGACGATGTGGTTGGTTTCATCATGTATGCACCCATCAAATTCTCAAGTTGGTTTTTTGAAGGGGATTTTGGATTTGTCAGAGAATTTTGGATCGCAAAAAAATATCGCAATTTAGGATATGGAACGGAACTTTTAAGCTTGGCAGAAAAAGAATTTCAAAAGCAAAATTTTCCTGTAAGTATTTTAACGACCGATACAGTTGATGATTTTTATATCAAGCGCGGATACAGAAAATGTCCCGACGTGCAAGCCAAAAATAAAGACACTGTTTATATGAAGATGCTTTGAATAAGCGTATGATGCTAAATAGTAGTTGCAATTTTGCCCTATAATCCCATGAAAAAAGCACTTGCGTATGCAAGTGCTTTTTTCAATGAAGCGCATCAAAATCACTTTCGGAAGGTTTACAAAATTGCCGTTACGTCCACATATTCCTGCCGAATGTCGGTCACGCCGTCGGGCGTTACGGTCAGGTACGTGCCGCCGTTGAGCTTTGGATCCCAGTAGCATCCGGCGCCGAGCTTCAGACCGTAAACAAAGCGCACGCCCTCATAAGTGATCACAAAATCATTTTTGTGGTCATGCCCGCAGACGATCGTCTTGGTCGAGCCGAGTGCCCGAATGGCATCAAACATCCCCTCGTCTTCCGGGTAGGAACAGATCTCTTCGTAGCGCACGCCGAATGCATTTTCGTATCCCCTATTCCATATCGCCGCACCGGTGCTCGATCGCGGCTCGACCGACAGGGGGTCGATATCTTTCCGAACGGCGGCTTCCCATGCCGTCCGGTATGCGTAAATCGGGATGTGGGTGATGACTGTCGTATCGTGACAGCCGACCGCATCCAGTTCGGCGACGCGGTCGCGGTACCACTCGATCTGACCGGGCCCGAGTTTTGCCCACGCCATCGTTTCTTCGCCCGTTTCGGTCTTATACGGCAGACGGTCGTGCGTGTCCATCATGATGATGCCCTCTACGGCTTTTCCGTCTTCCTCGATCACGATGACGTGATTGCCGTTCCCGAGAGCGGCGTCACATTCCTCATAAAGGAACAGCGGATGCTTCCTGAATTCGGCAATGACATCAAAAATGAATTCCGCGCCGCCCTGATTGTCGTGATTTCCGAAGCAGCATGTCCACGGTATGCCGAACGTATCGAAATATTCCGCATAATTCCTGTACGAGGCCATATCGCCCGAATAGGAAAAATCGCCGCTGACCGTGATGAGGTCCGGACGGCATCCGGAAATGAGCGCTTGAACGGTGTACTTCAATATTTCCCCGCCGCGTTCACCGGGATGCCAGTCCTTCTCCGTGATCTGCGGGTCTGTAAGGTTAAGGATGAGAAAGTCCCGCCCCTTTGTCTTTGTCAGCTTGATCATTCGGATCCCTCCGCAAAAAATATCCGTACATTCGTTTATTGTATCACCCGGCGGATGGTATGTCAATCGCACCCGACGGGAACGCGCGGTCGCATTGGTATGTGTTGCAATGATGTGTGACACATACAAAATTTTTGTCGAAAAAAGTGTGCGGCACGGTTGCACTTATCCGTCGAATCTGCTATGATAGAGGCATACCGTAAAGAGAGGACGGATACCATGCGCGATTATCAGGCATTCGCCGCACTGCTGTATGTCACCGACACGGAAGAAGATGCCGTACTGCGTATGTATGACTGGGAATCCTTCACCATGCCCGGCGACACACAGGAATATCGTCGTTTTGTCCACCCGGAAAAGGGACTCATCATCTGCGCCCGGCAGGATGAGATGGGCATGACTGCCTCCGCCACGCTCACAATGAAACTGATCGGGCATTTCCGCCCCCAATATGTGATCATGCCGGGCATTGCCGCCGGCACGATGGAAGAGACCGGCAGCGCCCAGATGTACGGCGACGTGGTGCTGGCCAACATGGTGTGGAACTACTCCAACGGCAAATATGTGCCCAAAGACCGGGCCTCCATCGTATTCGGCGAGGTGGGCTTCCTGCCGCGCCCGACGGTGGTGGCCATTGATCCGGAACTGCTGCCCTGCTTTGAAAAGGCGGTAAATTCCGAAAAAAACGAAACGCATGTGCACATCGGCGCGATCGCCAGCGGTTCGACCGTGGTGGCCAACCGCGCCATATTGGACAAACAGATCAAAGGGCAGTTTGAAACCACCAAGGGGCTCGAAATGGAAGGCTATGGGGTGGCCTATGCCGCCTCCCATGCGACCGAGCCGCGCCCCAAGGCGATCATTGCCAAAAGCGTCTGCGACTTTGCCGACAGCCGTAAATCCGACCTGTATCAAAAATTTGCCGCCTACACCAGCTGCGAATTCGTCAAGTTGATGATGGAAGAATATCTGTGACGCCGCCGGCTCGGCGGAGGTTTTTCTTTTCCGGCAGTGCCGGGCATCGTTTTCACGATGCCCGGCTTTTTTGAAAATTTCTCTCTGCCGGCGATATACTTTTTGCCTTTCCTGTATATACTACTTTCAGGTGGTGCAGAAGCGGGTGCCAACATGTGTTAACATTCATCGGTATACCGATTACACCGGGCAAAGAAGGAATGGTATTACTATGACGATCGGTGAAAAGATCGCCCATCTGCGCATTGCGGCCGGTATGTCGCAGGAGACACCGGCAGATAAGCTGCCGGCCATGCGGCCGTGCCGCCAAAAAGCGCTGCTCCGACACAGTCGGAGCAGCGCTTTCGTTTTCTCTTCTTTTTTCACGCCACCGTGACCTGCACCCCGGCGGGGGCATCGTAGGTCACGCCGTCCGGCGTCACCGAGAC
>JAZRVU010000005.1:0-13057 GCA_045599305.1 Acutalibacteraceae bacterium
CCCGCCGTTGGTTTTTGTTTTCTTTTTTGATAAAGGTGTGATCCCGGATGGCCGGGATCACACCTTTATCGTAAATGCTTTGCAATAGTCAATCGGCGTATTTTTCTTCCAGTGCCGGGCACTTGGCTTCAGAGAAGTCCATCTCCCATTCAGTGGGACTCTTCTTCTCGGCAGTAAACTGAACCTCTACGTTGCCGCCCATCTTCGCAAGTACCATGGTGTATTTGCCGTTTTCGATTCCATCCTGTTCAAACGAGAAACGGTAAGGGCATTTCGCGTATTCAAAACCGCCGATACCTGCATAAGTCAAATCGGCAGCGTCCGCGTCCTCGTATGTGGTATAGTCGCCCTCCGGGCAAACCATCAGATAATAATGGTCATATCCTTGAGGGTCGGTCTCTTCCAGATAGTATCCGTCGAAGTTGAACGTTGCCCATTCATCGTAGCTTTCATCAGCCTTAAACGTAAACCAGGATCCGACTTCCTTTTCCAGACTGTCGAATTCTTCGGCCTTTCTGTCTTCGCCGGCACCGCGGAGCCACGAATCCTTGAACTCAAAGTGATACTTCCCGCCGCCCTCGAGGACGATCAGCCACTGGCCGATCACAACCCGGCTTTCGCCTTCATACAGCATCATCGTCCACGTCCCAGGTGCCCATTCCGATTCATCCGAGGCAAGGCCGGTGATGATGTTGTTATCCAGCTTGAATACGTAGACCCCGTCGAACCATTCCTTGTCAAAATCCTCATCAAAATCACGGCCGCTGCCAAAGATGCTCTGCGTGATGAATTCGGAATCTCTTGTCAGATAGAAACCGGGATTTACAATGTCGATATATGCGTTATGGGCATCGAATTCGTAAGAGGTCTTGATTTTAATATACAGATACTCTCCGTCTGCAGAGTAGGTCACGGACTCGCCGAGCTTCGTTTCATCGATCACGGCGCCTTCGGGAGCAGTGCTGTCGCCCTGCGTGGGCTGTCCCTGATTGTTATCACCCGAAGGTGTATCCGCCGGCTTTTTCCCGCAGGCCGCAAGAGTAAGCAGCATAGTCAGAGCCAACATAATGGCAAAAAACTTTTTCATAGATGCTCATCTCCTCTTAACATTCAATTTCGCTTCTGTCTTTCGTACGGACCATAGAGACCGTCATCACGGGTGCGGAACCGAAGGCATCGGTCGTACCGAACAGCAGATATTCACCGCCCAGATCCTTGTACAGGACTTCATCGGAAGAACTGTATTTGCGCACGAAGCCGTTCTGCTTCAGCAGGGCCACGTACATATCCAGCCCCTCCTGCGTGGTGTTTTCCGCAACAAAGATATAGTAGATCGAGCCGTCTGCGGCCGTGCCGTTTTCATCAAACCGGAAATTGTTGCCGCCGAAGCACCAAACGGGGAAGTCGGGAACTCTCTCGTTCCACATCTTGTTCAGGTCCTCCTGCACAGCAGCGGCCTGTTCCAGCGTTGCGGCATACTTTTCTGCGGACCGGGACAGTCTGCCCAGCGATTCCTCCAAAGAGGAAAAGCCGCTTCCCTTTTCCTCTGCGCTTGCTGCGGCCGCCGCATCCACTTCTCCGGCAGCGTTATCAAGAGAATCTGCCACTTTGTTTGCGTATTCCTCCGCCTTGGGAGCCACGATCTTTTCCGCTGCGGAACTCACCGCATCACGGATACCTTTGCTGATGCCGTCTCCGACGGCGTTTCGAATGATGTTTTTCAAAAAGCTCATTTTTTCCTCCGATCCGGTGCGAGCAGGCACCTCTTTTTTGCTTTGAACTGAAATCAACTCATGCGATTTCCGGACGGTTTCTCTGTAGTGATGTGCCTTTGTACATTTGCCGGGTAGTGTTCACGTTTTGTCATTTTCCTTAAAATCCATCACTACACAATACATTATATATGAATACCGATATACTTTCAATAACTATTTGATAAAATCTGAAAAAATCGGCGGCAGGGCTGTTTTCACCGCTGCAGGTGTGTTCATGAAATATCGGTCCGTGCTTTTCCCGGTATCTGTTCGGCATAAGGATATGCCTTTCCCATGAAAATGTATACTTTTCAATTTGTTCACAATTTCGCCTCTGAATCCACAATTCAACGGTGTATCATACTCGATAGTATCAATCGAAAAGGGAGTTTGGACTCATGAAGAGGTCGATCGGCGGCGCGCTGGCGCTGCTTTTTTGTGTGGGCATATTGGGTGGCTGTGCGGCCGAAAAGACGAAAGACGGACAGCCGGAGTCGGTGCAGCCGGTCGAAGCGGGCGATTATTCGGTCACATACAAGGAAATCGACACCGATGCCGCGGTGGAGGCGACTGTCCGGCACATCACGCTGGCGGGCGACACGGTCACCTTCGACGGCGCCGATTCTCTGGCTTCGGTGAGCGGCAGCACGGTGACGGTGAAAAGGGGCGGCACCTATGTGGTCAGCGGCACCCTTGCCGACGGGCAGCTGATCGTGGACGAGCCGGGGGAGGAGACGGTGCGGCTTGTGCTGGAAAACGTGGATATCACCTGCAGCACCGGCGCGCCCATCTGGGTGAAAGAGGCGAAAAAGGTGGTGCTGGTGCTGCCCGACGGCACCGAAAACACCGTGAACGATACCGGCGAATGGACCGACAGCGCCGACGAAGATGATGACGATAACGATGATGACATACCCAACGCCGCCATCTTCAGCAAGGCGGATCTGAGCATCACCGGTACCGGCGCACTCACCGTGAATGCCGGGCGGCACAACGGCATCAACAGCAAGGATAAACTGAAGATCACCGGCGGTGTGATCGCCGTCACGGCGGCGGCCAACGGCATCAAGGGCAAGGACTGCGTGGCGATGGCAGGCGGTACCGTGACCGTCACTGCCGAACGGGACGGCATCAAGTCGAGCAATACCGCGGACGCCGATGCCGGCTTTGTGCGTATCGACGGCGGCACGCTGACCGTTACCGCCGGGCAGGACGGCATCCAGGCCGAAACCGGTCTGCTGATCACCGATGGCGCCGTGTCGGTCACCACGGGCGGCGGCAGTGCCAACGCCAGCACCAAAACCGATTCCGGCTGGGGGCATTGGGGCGGATTCGGCGACGGGCAGCAAAGCGGCGGTGATACCGCCAGCGCCAAGGCGCTGAAGGCCGGTGTGCTGGTGGCGGTGAGCGGCGGCAGTGTGGCGGTGGATTCCTCGGATGACGCGATCCACAGCAACGGCGATGTGACGGTCGCGGGCGGTGTGTTGTCGCTCGCTTCGGGTGATGATGGCGCGCACGCCGACAATGCCCTTACCGTTTCGGGCGGTGAACTGACGGTCTCAAAATCCTATGAGGGGCTGGAGGCGCAGGTCATCACCCTTTCGGGCGGCACCGTGCGGCTCACCGCCTCGGACGACGGCCTGAACGCCGCCGGCGGCAGTGACGGCTCCGCCATGGGCGGCCGTCCCGGGCAGAATCATTTCAGCAGCCAAAACAGTGCGGCACTGCATATCACCGGCGGATATCTGGCCGTCAATGCCGACGGCGACGGGCTGGACTCCAACGGCGTCATCACCATGAGCGGCGGCACCGTACTGGTCCACGGCCCCACAAGCAATGACAACAGCGCCGTCGACTATGAGCGCAGTTTCACCTTCGACGGCGGCACACTGGTCGCCGCGGGCGCCTCCGGTATGGCCGAGCGCGTCACCGACGGCGACGGTGCGTCCCTCTTTATCACCTGTGCCTCGCAGACGGCGGGCACACCGGTGCGGGTGGAGGATGCCGGCGGCGAGATCATTACCTTCTGCCCCGAAAAGGCCTATTCCTCTCTTGTGATCGCCACACCCGAAATGGTCAGCGGTATGGTCTGCACCGTGTATATCGGCGGCAGCACCACCGGCAGCGTGACCGACGGACTGGTGAGCGGCGGCGCTTTTGCCCCCGGTGAGCTGTCGGCTGATGTGACGCTCGACGGCGTATCGACTGCGCTGAATATGGGCGGCGCGCCCGGCGGTTTCGGCGGCCGGATGGATGAACCACCCGGCGGCGGTGGCGGCCAAATGGGTGAACCGTCGGATGGCAGAGGCGGCCAAATGGGTGAGCCGCCCGGCGGTTTCGGCGGCAGTATACCGGAATGAACAAGGCACACAGTCATTGACTGTGTGCCTTGTTTTCAATAGTCTATTCTGAATAAAAGCCCGTGCTGCACGGCGCGGAAGAACAGTCCCTCCGGTGTCCGCTCTGCCGCGGCGGTGTCGTCCGCCCAGATGGCGAAGAGGGTCAATTGTCCCTGCGGCAGGTCGATCGGCAGGCATGCCGTCACCGGTGCGGGCTCCCGATCGTCCCGCAGTGCGTTTTCCCAGTCGTCTTCTGCGTTGCGCACATATCCCAGCGTGTGATGCACCCCCCGCAGCAAAAACACCCGCAGCCCGTCGGCCGCCGGCTGCAGGGGGCGAAAACCCTCGCGGTCGAAAGTGATGCCGCGTATCAGCGCGGCGAGCGGGGCATAGAGATGATAGAGGTTTTTAGCCTCCACATAGTTGTCCCAGTGCCAGATATTGCCGCACCCGGCCGTGCCGAGGAAGAGAGGCGTGTAGACACAGTCGGCGAACAGCAGGCCGCGGTGGTCGCTTTTGTAGAATTTGAAGGGGCCGCTGTGGCATTGCTCCACCGCACCGGTCTCGGCCAGCAGCAGGGGACGGTCGCCCTCGCCCATACGCTCCACCGCGTCGGTCACCACCGTGAGCATATCGTGATGGCAGGCTTCGAATTGCGCGCCGAGGTTCAGGTAGCGGTGCACCTGCCGGAAGGCGAACAGATCCCACGGGAAATCGCGGTATTCGCGGGCGTTGTCGTCATATTCCAGACTGCCCAGCGAGTTGATCACCATGTTGTACGGAAACAGTTTTTGCACCTGCGGCGCCATCTCACGGTTCCAGGGGACGATGTCCCGGTCAAAATCCGCAAAAACGGCGTTCATCTCGTTCCACAGCTCGATGGCGAAAAGATTGGTGCAGCCGGCGTACCGCCGTGCCAGCATCCCGACCTTTGTGAGCCAGCGCGTTTTCCAGACGGGATCGTGCAGGAACTCCTCCATGCTTTCGCAGCGGCGCTCTCCCTGCCACATCGACTTGGCGAATGCGTTGCCGGAATAGCCGCTGCCGGTATATTCGAAAAAGCGGAACTGGTCGACGGTCAGCTTCACCGCGATGCCGTACCGGGCGGCGGTGTCGATCACCCGGTCGAGCAGCGAAAGCCGTTCGAGCCGCCAGCCGTCTCCCTCGTAGGGGTCGGGAGTGAAATAGTTGTAGCCCACCCACAGGCGGATCAGGTTGACGCCGCTTGCGGCACATTGCCTAAACCAGCGCTCATATTCCGCTACACCGGCATATATGATGCGGTCGCTGTGCCCGAATTCCTGCCCGTTGGAGGCGCGATAGCCGATCGGCCGGACGGTGTTGAGGCCGATGGGCAAAAACGGCGTGCCGTCGGTGTGGGCAAAATAGCGGTGATCCGCCCGACTCACCCCGATGTAGCCGTGATGTCCGCGTTCGCAGGCGGTGAAGACGGAGGTCTGTGCCGTGCCGTCGGTGAATGCGGCCGTCACGGTGTATCGGCCGCATTCGCGCGGGGTGTAGCGTGCGCGGCACTCATCGGCGCCGGTGACGGTCACATGCTCAAAGCCGTCGGCGTCGCAGGTGACGTCGATGGGACGAAACCAAAACGGCAGCACGGTGTCCGTCTCACCGGAGGGCGCGGTGATGAGCAGGTGATCGGCGGGACGGTCAAATCGGAATTCCAGACGCTCATAGCGCCCGATTTCGGCGGCGTGGGTCATGGTGCATCCTCCTCTACAGCGGTGACATATTCCTCTGTGCGGCCGGTGATCCGCACGCGGATCAGCTCGCCCGACAGGTGGGCGGTGGCGACCTTCACGGGCAGATAGGTGGGGGTGTGCCCCTCTGTCAGCCCGTCGGCGCCGCGCGTCTCCAGCAGTACCTCGGTCATACTGCCGCACAGTGCCTGCTCATAGGCGGCACGGGTGCGCTCGGTGACCTCGCTCATGCGGCGGGCACGGGCCGCCTTTTCGGCGGCGGACACCTGCCCGGGTGCGGCGGCGGCAGGGGTGCCCGGCCGCCGGGAATAGGCAAAGATGTGCGCCTGCGCAAAGGCGGCCGTTTCGGCAAAGGAAAGCGATGCGGCAAATTCCTCCTCCGTTTCGCCGGGGAAGCCCACCATGATGTCGGTGGTGATGGCACAGCCGGGGAAGCGGCGGCGCAGCGCCTCGCACAGAGAGAGAAATTCGGCGGTGGTGTAGTGGCGCCGCATCCGCCGCAGGGTGGCATCACAGCCGCTCTGCAGCGCGATGTGGAATTGCGGGCAGAGTTTGGGCTGCGCGGCCAGTCGGTCGAGCAGCGCGTCGGTCATGTGATCCGGCTCCAGCGAGCCGAGCCGCACCCGGCAGATGCCCGGCACGGACGCGGCCGTGTCCACCGCGTCGGCCAGCGTGGCACCGGTGTCCTGCCCGAAGGAGGTGAGATTGATGCCCGTCAGCACCACCTCGCGGTAGCCGGCCGCCGCAAGATCACACACCTCCCGCTTCAGGTTGGCAAGATCGCGGGAACGTACCCGCCCGCGGGCATAGGGGATGGCGCAGTAACTGCAGAAGCGGTTACAGCCGTCCTCGATCTTCACAAAAGCACGGGTGCGCCCCTGAAACTCCCGGATGGAAAGCGGCTCGTACTGCGTGCTGTGCGGCGGGATATCCACGACCCGCTCCCGCGTGGCCAGAAAGGCGGCCAGCTTTTCTGGCAGCGCGGCGCGCGCGGCGTTGCCCATCACGATGTCCGCATCCGCCAGCGCGGCGGCGCGGTCGGGAAACGCCTGCGGCAGACAGCCGGTCAGCACGATCACGGCGTGAGGGTTGTCCCGCCGGCAGCGACGCAGCAGCTGCCGCAGCTTGCGGTCGCTCTCCCCGGTGACGGTGCAGGAGTTGATGACCATCACGCCGTCATCCGCCCCGGAAAATCCGGCGGCGAATTCGGCGGTCAGGTACCCCGCGTCCTCCAGCAGACGGCGCATCGCCTGCGTCTCATATTGATTGACCTTGCACCCGAGGGTGTGGAAATAGACAGTCATGGAAAAAGGCCTTTCTTTCCTGATGGTTTTCTCCATTTTAACACGTTTTTCGTCAGATGGCAAGAGCGCAAAGCCGCCGTGCTTGATAAAACAGGCGGTTTGTGATATGATAATCCACATGAGGTGAAAAGTTATGTACACAAAACGGATGAGCCACAGTGCGGCGGCGCTTTCGCGGAAGCTGACTGTGTCGGAATATACCTTTTCGGCCGATATCCCCGCACCGCTGACCTTTGCCTTCGTGTCCGACCTGCACGGCTGTGCGAACGAGCCGGTGCTCGCCGCCATCGGCCGCGTCGGTGTGGACGCGGTGCTGGTGGGCGGCGATTTCATCCACAGCACGGCGGAGCAGGCATCCGGCCTGGCATTTCTGGCGGCCTCTGCCGCCCGGTGGCCGACCTTCTGCTCGCTGGGCAATCATGAGATCCCCTCGGACGGCGCGGCGTTCCGGGAAAAACTGGCGCAGACCGGTGCCCGCCTGCTGGACAACGCGGCCGAAGCGTTTCGCGGTGTGCAGATCGGCGGGTTGACCTCCGGCTTCGCCAAAGCGGATGCGCAGGGCAATCTCACCGCCACCCCCGTGCCGGACTGCGCTTTTTTGGAGCGGTTCGCCGCCCTGCCGGGCTTTTTGCTGCTGCTGTGCCACCACCCCGAATATTACGAGCGGTTCATCCGCCCGCTGCCCATCCCGCTCACCCTTTCCGGCCACGCCCACGGCGGCCAATGGCGCCCCTTCGGCCATGCGCTTTTTGCGCCGGGGCAGGGGATATTCCCCCGGTACACCGCCGGCCTTTACGACGGCCGCCTGCTGGTGGGGCGGGGGCTCGGCAACCCGCAGCCCATCCCACGGTTGTGGAACAGGCCGGAGCTGGTGATCGTGCGGCTACAGCCCTGCTGAAAAAACTTGACATATCCTGTCGAAAAGACTATAATGTGCTCGTATTTGCAAAAACGGCAGGAGGAGTGGACTATGAAGAAACGATTCGGCGACCGGAAAGACGGCGTGCTGCTGCGTGATATTGATTCCATGCACTTTATCATGCCGCTGATCTATCCCAACCGCTGTGATAACGAGGCGTTCATTTCCGAGCAGATCGACCTCACCAATGCCAATGCCTATCTGGCCAAAAAGAACGCGGCCGATCCGGCCTATCGCTACAACCTGTTCCAGCTGATCGTGACGGCCATGCTGAAGACCATCGCGCTGCGCCCGAAGATGAACCGCTTCATCGCCAACAAAACGATGTATCAGCGCAACGAGTTGTCGGCCTCCTTTGTTATCAAGAAGGAGTTTCAGGATAACGGTGCGGAGGCACTGGCGCTTTTGCGCGTGACCGGCAATGACAATATCGACACCATCCACGACGAGATCTACCGTCAGGTGTCCGCCGGCCGCAGTGAAAAGAAAGACGGCAGCAGTGAGAGCATGGACATCTTCAATAAACTGCCGCGTTTTGTCTCCCGCACCGCCGTGCGGTTTATCTGCTTCCTTGACCGGCACGGCTGGGTGCCCTCCTCGCTCATCGCGTCCGACCCGTATTATTCCTCGGTGGTGCTCACCAACCTCGGCTCCATCAAGCTGCATTCGGGGTATCATCACCTCACCAACTGGGGCACCAACTCGGTGTTCTGCGCCATTGGCGAAAAGAAATTGCGTCCGTATTACGACGAAGAGGGCCATGTGACGATGCGTGACAGCGTCGATCTCGGCCTCACCATCGACGAGCGCATCGCCGACGGCTATTACTATTCCAAAACGGTACGGCTGCTGCGCACGCTGCTGGAAAATCCGGAGCTGCTGGAGGAACCGCTTGACAGAAAGGTGGAGTACTGATCATGGCAGAGATTACGGCCAAGACCCCGTGGGCGGGGCATCTGGGCGATGTGCCGATGCATCTGGACTATTTTGACGGCTCGATGTATGAGGCGGTGGCCCGCATCGCCGCACAGTACCCCGATAACATCGCCTTCGACTTCATGGGGCGCTCCACCACCTACCGCCGCATGGTGCAGCAGATCGAGCAATGCGCCCGGTCGCTCAAGACCATCGGTGTGCGGGAGGGCGACCGTGTCACCATCGCCATGCCCAACTGCCCGCAGGCGATCTATATGTTCTACGCCATCAACCTCGTGGGCGGCGTGGCCAACATGATCCACCCGCTTTCGGCGGAAAAGGAGATCGAATTCTATCTCAACGAGTCGGAGAGCGTCACCGCCATCACGCTCGACCAGTTCTATCACAAATTCGAGAACATCCGCCAGAACACCAAGGTGGTCAACATCATCATCGCCAGTGTGAAGGATGAACTCTCCCGTCCCATCAAGGCGGGCTATATGCTCACCGAGGGGCTCAAGATCCAGCGCATCCCCTCGGATGCGCCCATCATCCGCTGGAAGGATTTCATGCGGCTGAGCCGTTCCTGCTTCTTCAATTACAAGGTGAAGCGCACCGGCGATCAGCCCGCCGTCATCCTCTATTCCGGCGGCACCACCGGTACCACAAAGGGCATCGTGCTCACCAACCGCAACTTTAACGCGCTCGGCCAGCAGGTCATCGCCGCCAACCCCATGTTCCGGGTGGGCGACCGTATGCTGGCGGCCATGCCGCTGTTCCACGGCTTCGGTCTGGGTGTCTGCGTGCACACCATGCTGTCGCAGGGCGGCCGCTGCATCCTGATCCCGCGGTTCACGGCCAAGAGCTATGCCAAGCAGATCGTGAAATATAAGTGCAACTTCATCGCCGGTGTGCCCACGCTGTATGAAGCGCTGCTGCGTCTGCCCTCCATGGACGGTGCCAATCTCAGCTGCCTCAAGGGCGTCTTCTCCGGCGGCGATTCCCTCTCCATCGAACTCAAAAAGAAATTCGATAAATTCCTCTATGACCACAAATCGGTCATTCAGGTGCGGGAGGGCTACGGCACCACCGAAACGGTCACCGCCTGCTGCCTCACCCCGCCGCATATGTTCAAGGAGGGGAGCATCGGCCTGCCCTTCCCGGATACCTACATCAAGATCGTGAAGCCGGGTACCGATGAGGAACTGCCCTATGGCGAAGAGGGCGAGATCCTGCTCGCCGGCCCCACCGTGATGAAGGAATACATGAATCACCCGGACGAGACCGCCGCCACCCTGCGCACCCATGCGGACGGGCTGACGTGGGTCTACACAGGGGATCTCGGCGTGATGGACACGGAGGGCTTCATCTATTTCCGCGGCCGTGCCAAGCGCATGATCATCTCCTCGGGCTATAACGTCTATCCCAGCCAGATCGAGAATATCCTCGATGCGCACGAATTCGTGCAGATGAGTTGCGTCATCGGCGTGCCCGATCCCTACAAGATCCAGAAGGTCAAGGCGTTCGTGAAGCTGTCGGCCGGTGTGCCGGCCAGCAAGGAGACGCTGGACGTGCTGATGGAGTATTGCCGCCGCAACATCGCCAAATACGCCATGCCCTATGATATCGAGTTCCGTGAGGATATGCCCAAAACGCTGGTGGGCAAGGTGGCCTACCGCCAGTTGGAGGAAGAAGAACTGCAAAAGATCGCCGCACAGAAAGCCGACGATGCCTCTCCTGCCGGCGAATGATTCAAAACATAAAAAAACACATCCCGCAGCGCCGCTGCGGGATGTGTTTTTTTGTAAAGAAAGCGTTATCAGATGCCGCGCACCCGGATGACGCCCTCGATCTGCTCGATCTGGGCGATCGCTTCGGCAGAGGGGAGCGCCGGGATATCCAGCATGGTGTAGGCGTAGTCCTTGCGGGAACGGTTGGCCAGCGACTCGATGTTGATGCCCTCGCCGGAGACCAGCGCGCTGATCTGCGTGATGATGCTGGGCACATTGAGGTGCAGCACGCACAGACGGTGCGCCGTGCTGCGCGGCACGTTCACGGTGGGGTAGTTCACCGAATTGACGATGTTGCCGTCCTCGAGATAGGCCTTCAGTTCATCGGCGGCCATCACGGCGCAGTTGTCCTCGCTTTCGGGAGTGGAGGCACCCAGATGCGGGATCGCGATGATGCCGGGCACATCCAGTGCTTCCTCGGTGGGGAAGTCCACCACATACTTGGCGACCTTGCCGGTCTCCAGCGCGGCCTTCACGGCGTCGATATCCACCAGTTCAGCACGGGCGAAGTTCAGGATGCGCACGCCCTCGGGCATCTGCGCAATGGCCTCGGCGTTGATCATGCCGCGGGTGTCGTTGTTCAGCGGCACATGGACACTGATGAAGTCGCAGGTCTGATAGATCTCTTCCCGGCTGGCGGCGTGCTTCACACCGCTGGAGAGCTTCCACGCGGAGTCGACCGACATGAACGGGTCGAAGCCGTAGACATCCATGCCCAGCGCCTGTGCGGCGTTGGCCACCAGGATACCGATGGCACCCAGACCGATGACACCCAGTTTTTTTCCGGCGATCTCGGGACCCACAAAGGCGCCCTTGCCTTTTTCCACCAGTTTGGCCACGGCGGCGCCCTCACCCTTCAGGGTCTTGGCCCATTCCACGGCGTCGATGACTTTGCGGCAGGAGAGCAGCAGACCGGCCAGCACCAGTTCTTTCACGGCGTTGGCGTTGGCACCGGGGGTGTTGAAGACCACGATGCCCGCATCACTGCATTTATCCACCGGGATATTGTTGGTACCGGCGCCCGCACGGGCGATGGCCAGCAATTCGGCCGGCAGTTCCATTTCGTGCATGGCGGCGGAGCGCACCAGCACACCGGCGGCGCCGGCGAGTTCTTCGGAGAAGGTGTAGTCGGCGCCCATGCGGTCGGTGCCGCAGGCGGCGATCTTGTTCAAAGTACAGATTTTCATGATGCAGTCCCTCCCGATCAGGCGTTGGCGGCCTCAAAGGCCTTCATGAACTCCACCAGCTTCTCCACGCCTTCGACCGGCATGGCATTGTAGATGGAGGCGCGCATACCGCCGACGGTGCGGTGACCCTTCAGGTTGACAAAGCCGGCGGCGGTGGATTCCTTGACGAACTTGGCATCCAGCTCCTCGTTGCCGGTGACGAAGGGCACGTTCATGATGGAGCGATCCTCCGGCACCACGGTGCCGCGGAACAGGTTGCTCTGATCGAGGAAGGAGTAGAGGATGGAGGCCTTCTTTTCATTGATGGCCTGCATCTTGTCCAGACCGCCGATCTCGTTCTTCAGCCACTCGAGCACCAGCTTGGCAACGTAGATGGTGTAGCAGGGCGGGGTGTTGTACATAGAGCCGTTGTCGGCGTGGATCTGATAGTTGAACATGGTGGGGGTGATGTCGCGCGCATGGCCGATCAGGTCTTCACGGATGATGACCACCGTCAGACCGGCAGGAGCCATGTTCTTCTGCGCACCGGCGTACAGCACACCGAACTTGGAGACATCGATGGGCTTGGAGAGGATGCAGGAGGAGATATCCGCCACCAGCGGCACATCGCCGGTCTGGGGCAGCTCATGGTACACGGTACCGTAGATGGTGTTGTTCATGCAGATGTGGAAATAGTCCGCATCCTTGGTGAAGGTGTCGGGATCCAGTTTCGGGATGTAGGAGAACGTCTTGTCCTTGGAACTGGCCACGATATGTGCCTCACCGTAGCGGGAGGCTTCCTGATACGCTTTGTTCGCCCACTGACCGGTGATGACGAAATCCGCCTTGCCGCTGCCGTTCATCAGGTTGAGCGGGAGCATGGCAAACTGCGAGGACGCGCCGCCCTGCAGAAACAGGACCTTGTAGTTGTCCGGGATGCCCATTACTTCACGCAGCAGCGCTTCGCAGCCGTTGATGATGGCCTCATACGTCTTGGAGCGGTGGGACATCTCCATCACGCTCTGACCGCTGCCGTTGCAATCCAGCATCTCGGCGGCGGCACGGTTCAGTACTGCCTCGGGCAGCATGGACGGACCTGCGGAAAAATTGTACACTCTTGACATGGAAAAAGACCTCCTTTAGATTATATCT
>JAZRVU010000006.1:0-13139 GCA_045599305.1 Acutalibacteraceae bacterium
CGCGAGCCCATCCTTCAGCGAATTGCTCCTTTGGTATTCCGGTGATGCCGCCAGAATACGTTATGCGGTATTAGCAGTCGTATCCAACTGTTGTCCCCCACTGAAGGGCAGGTTGCTCACGCGTTACTCGCCCGTCCGCCACTAAGATATCAAAGCAAGCTCCGATATCTCCGTTCGACTTGCATGGGTTAGGCACGCCGCCAGCGTTCGTCCTGAGCCAGGATCAAACTCTCTAAAAATGGTATCAAAACCGTTTCCGGTTCTAATCATTCTCAGAGCATTTGTTATGCTCATCTTCACGCATAGCGTGTTTGGTCGGATTTCCACCGACCTCCGTTTCCGGTTACTTGCAGTTCCTACCGGAACTGCGAATTAACGGGTAGTGTGTTTCTTTTCGTCTTTACGTTGTTTAATTTTCAAGGTCCTCACGCCCTCTTTGGCCCCGGGGTTTTGACCCCCCCGTCCGCAGAGTGCTTGATTATAATACCAAATCCCGTTTCATTTGTCAACCCTTTTTTTCAAATTTTTTTGAGTTTTTTTAAAAAACTTTTTGGGCACAATATGTGGTAGAAAACAGGGGCTTTTAAGCACTGTCCGCACAAGAAAAACCGCCGTCTGCCAAAGGAAACGGCAGACGGCGGCAAAATAAGCCTTAAAAAATCAGTTCCGGCACATCGGCAGGGCGCACGCCCGCGGGATCGGGCGCGGGAAACGGCACACCGAGCGCCACACGGTCGGGAAACAGTTCCGTAAGCGGCACCAGCACGAAAGCGCGTTCCATCATGCGGGGGTGGGGCAGCTGCAGTTCGGGATCATCACAGGTGACGCCCTCCACCAGCAGCACGTCCACATCCACCACGCGCGGGGCGTTGCGGAAGGTGCGCACCCGTCCGAGTGCCGCCTCGATGCCCAGACAGGCGCCGAGCAGCGCGCGGGGCGACAGGGCGGTCTCCACCGCGACGACGATATTGAAAAAGTCGGGCTGGTCGAGATAGCCGACCGGGACCGTCTCGTAGACCGACGAGACGGCGGTGACGCGGGTGCCGGGCAGCAGTGCGAGGGCATCGACCGCCGCCTGCAAAGTGGCGGCGCGGTCGCCGAGGTTGGCGCCCAGGCCGAGCACGGCGCGGCTCACGCTCTCACGCTCCGTTTCTCAGAGCGGCGGCGGGTGATCTCGACCGCCATATAATCGAAATCGGCCGCCACGGGCGCGCGCGGCTTTTTGAGCAGAACGGTGACCTCTTCCACGGGGAACTCCGCCAGGATCGTCTCGGCCACGCGGGTGGCGGCGCGCTCAATGAGGGCGTTTTTCTCCGACTGCATGACGGCGATGACCCGGCGGGTGACTTTGGAATAGTTGACGGTGCGCTCAAGATCGTCGGTGGCACCGGCGGCAGAGAGGTCGACCGACAGGGTGACGTCCAGCTCGAACGGTTGACCCTTTTCCTGCTCCTCCGGCTTCACGCCGTGATAGGCATAGACCCGCAGGCCCTTTATTATGATCTTATCCATATTATATATCCTTCCTTTCCTGCATCAGTGCCGCCACGATCCGGGCGGCCGCGGCGGCTTCGGGCACATCGTGGACACGCACCACCGACGCGCCGTTCCAGAGGGCTACCGTGTGCAGTGCCAGCGTGCCGGGCAGGCGCCCGGCCGCGGGGGTGGGCCCGCAGACATCGGCAATGACCCGTTTGCGCGAAGCGCCCACCAGCAGCGGCAGGTCGGGAAACGCCCGTTTCAATTCCGGCAGGCGGGCGATGAGCGCAAGGTCACCGGCAGGTGAACTGCCAAAGCCCACGCCGACGTCCAGACACACGCACCCGCGCGGCAGGCCGGCACGGTCAGCCAGCGCCAGCGCACGGGTGAAATAGGCCTGGGTGGCCGCGAGCACCTCATCTGCCGCGGCAGAGCGCGAAGCGGGGTCGCCGGGACGCATGAACACCATGCCCGCACCGCAGGAGGCGGCGATCCCGGCCATACCGTTCTGCTCGCCGCCGGAGATATCGTTCAGGATGGCGGCACCGGCGGCCAGCGCCCGATGCGCCACTTCGGGATGGAAGGTGTCGACCGACACCGGCACCCCCACCGCCTGCACGATGTCCGCCAGACATGGCGCCAGCCGCGCCCATTCTTCCTCGGCGGACAAAAGAGCCGCGCCCGGACGGGTGGACTGTGCGCCCACGTCGATGATATCGGCACCCGCCGCCGCCATGGCACGGGCACCCGCCAGTGCTGCGGCGGGATCGGCATAGCGACCGCCGTCGGAAAAACTGTCCGGGGTAATGTTGAGCACGCCCATCACGCGGGGGGAGTCCAGAGAAAGGGCTTTGCCGCGCATCTGCCACACCATGCCGATCACCACCTTATATATAATGATTATATTATATCACAAAACCAAAGGCGACAGCCTTTGTGAGCGGCGAAGCCGCGTGCCGTGCCGCAGCACGGCGTTTTGATGATACAATGTTCTCGAACGAAAACGCAGTTTTCAAATGCCGACAGGCATTTCGGCGGCGTTCCACCGCCGCCGGTTTGAGAACATTATACCATATGCTCCTCAAATTTCAATAGAAAAATCGGCCGGTGATCCCTGCCGGCGGCACGCACATTCGAGCCTCGAGCCGCTTGGGCAAAAAAATGACCGCCCCTGCGGGACGGCCATTTTTTTGGAGCGGCTTACGAGGCTCGAACTCGCTACCTCCACCTTGGCAAGGTGGCGCTCTACCAGATGAGCTAAAGCCGCATTTTCGGAACAAGTGATAGTATACACGCTTTGAGACGGATTGTCAAGCCTTTTTTTCGGAAAGTTGCCAAAAAAGGATTGCGGCGGCCGCGCAGACGTGATAAAATAAAGAAAATCCGTGTGGGGAGATGGGAAGTATGAGCCAGAACGGCGAACTGCTTTACCAATATGCCAAAAAGAATTATCACCTGATGTTCCGCGAAGCGGGCGGCGTGATGGCGCACAAATTCATCGTGCCGGGCAGTGTCTACAGCAATGTGCTGTGGGACTGGGACAGCTGGCTGACCAACGTGGCGCTGCGCCAACTGGCCGACGGCGACGACATTGCGGAATATGAGCAGGGGTGCATCCTCAACTACCTCGACACGGTGGACGAACTGGGACGCATCCCCATCCTGATCCGTCCCGACTCGCAGCTGCCGTTTTTCGGCAAGGCGGTCAGCGGCAATATCCACAAGCCGTGTCTGGCCCAGCACGCGGCCTTCGTCATCCGCGAAAACGGCGGCGACGCCGAGTGGCTGCGCCCGCATTTTGCCAAACTGGTGCGCTTTGCGGATTTCTACCGTCATTACTGCCGCCACGAGGAGACCGGCCTCTACTTCTGGCTGGACGACGGCGCCATCGGCGTGGATAACGACCCCTGCACCTTCTTCCGGCCGGACAAGAGCTCCGGCTCCATCTACCTCAACTGCCTGATGTATAAGGAACTGGAGGCGCTGTGCTACATCGGCGGGCTGCTGGGGGAAGACATGGCCGACTACCGTGCCGAGCATGACCACCTGCGAGAGGCCGTGCGCACCCACTGCTATGATGAAAAAGACGGCTTTTATTACAGCGTAGACCTGAACCTGCGCCCGGTGGATCCCACCGCGCGCCGTCACCGCGGGGCACCGCGCAACTGGCCCTGCCTGATCCAGCGCATCGGCGAATGGTCGGGCTTTATGGCCATGTGGTGCGGCATCGCCACCCCCGAGCAGGCAAAGCGCATAGTGGAAGAGAATCTGCTGGACGACCGCTCCTTCTGGGCGGCGGCCGGTGTGCGTACCCTGTCGAAATACGAAAAAATGTATCAGGTCGTGGCGTCCGGCAACCCCTCCTGCTGGCTGGGGCCGGTATGGGGCATCTCCAACTACATGGTCTTCCGCGGTCTGGTCAACTACGGCTTCGACGACGTGGCACGGGAACTGGCCGAAAAAACGGTGAACATGTTCGCCGCCGACATCGCCGCCTGCGGCGAGATGCACGAATACTACGATCCCGAGACCGCCGCGCCCGTCATCAACCCCGGATTCCAGAACTGGAATCTGCTGGCAGTGAACATGCAGGCATGGCTGGACGGCAAGCCCCACACGGTGGAATTCTGAAAAATACGAAAGGGACGCTTCTGCGAAGCGCCCCTTTTTCTTTTACAGATCGAAACGGATGCCGGCCTTTTCGCGGATGTCGGCCATGACCTCGGCCACCGTGAGGGAGAGCGCCTGCAGACGGGCAAGTTCCTCCCGGTGCGCCGCGAGATCGGCGATATACCTAAAAAAGTCCTCCGACTCATACCGCATCAGCGCCGCCTTTTCGGCGCTGCCGGTGAGCACCTCCTCGCGGCCGTCGCGGAACACGAGTTTCATGTCGAGCAGTTTGGAGATCGTGGGGATCACCAGCGTGGCCTCGTCCCCCACCAGTTCCGAGCCGACGATGCTCTGCCCGGTCTTGGAATAGGTGAGCAGCACATGAAAGCCGTCGTATTCCAGCACCGCGCCGCCGCAGCCGTCGGCACCCGAGGGCAGGAAATCGGCAAACGCCGAGACATTCTTCGGCCGGCCGAACAGGTCGACGGCGGGATAGACGCAGTAGACCCCGAGATCCATCAGGGAGCCGGTGGCCATCTTCGGGTCGAAAATGTTTTCGTGATGGCCGCTCATATAGCTGTCGTATTTGGAGGAGCGCTGGGAAAAGTCGAAGTGCGCGTGGCTGATGCGCCCCACGCGGTGAACGGCGTCGAGCAGTATCTGCCGCTGCGGCAGGTGCTGCGCCATCAGCGCCTCCATGTAGATGAGCCCCCGCTCGCGGGCGAGCGCCTGCAGGGCGGCGTTCTCCTGCGGGGTGACGGTGGCGGGCTTTTCGCAGATGACGTGCTTGCCCGCCAGCAGCATCTGCCGTGTCTGCGCCGCGTGGCAGACGTTGGGGCTGGCGATGTAGACGGCGTCGATCGCGGGATCGGCCGCGAGAGCGGCCGGGTCGGTATAGACGGTGTCGCAGCCGTATCGGGCAGCGAAGGCCGCGCCCTTTTCGGCCGTGCGGGAATAGACCGCGGCCAACACGGCCTTGCCGTGCAGCGCCGTCCCCTTGATGAACTCCTCCGCGATCCAGCCGGTGCCGATCGTGGCGTAGCGATACACCCGGCTCATTCTGACACCCCCACATAGGCCGCCAGCAGATCCAGCGTGGCAAGCACGCCCTTCATATGGGTGCGCTCGTAGCCGTGGGAGGCGTAGACGCCCGACCCGACCACACAGTGCCGCACGTCCCAGCCCGCCGACAGGGCGGCGTCGGCGTCCGAGCCGTAATAGGGGTAGACGTCCACGGCATAGTCGATGCCCCGGTCACGGGCGGCGGCGATGAGCGCGGTGGTGACGGCGTAGTCTGACGGGCCGGCGCTGTCCTTGGCGCAGATGGAGACCTGCGTTTCGGCGCAGTCCACCCCGGCGCCCACACAGCCCATGTCCACGCTGATGACCTCTTCGGTATCGACGGGGATGCCGGAGGCCGCGCCGTGCCCGACCTCTTCATAGACCGAGATGAACAGCGTGACCCGGCGGCGCAGGCTCAGCGCGCCGGTGCTCACCTGCCGCGCGAGCGCCAGCAGGATGACCACGCTGAGTTTATCGTCGAGGAAACGGCTCTTGATGAAGCCGCTTTCGGTGATGACGGTGCGCGGGTCGGCGCAGACATAATCGCCCACCCGGATGCCCAGCGCCTCGGTCTCCTCGCGGGATGCGGTCAGCTCGTCCGGTACCAGCTCCATACCGGAAAAATCGCGCTTGGCATCGCCGTAATTCTTGTTGACGTGGATGGAGGGATCGCACAACTGAAAACAGCCGGTGTAGGTCTTGTCGCCGAAGCGGGGATAGATGGTGAAATTTTCGGCCTCGGTATTTTCGGCGCGCAGGCCGCCCACCGGCGTCAGGCGCAGCCGGCCGTTCGATTTCACCTCGGCCACCATGGCGCCCAGCGTGTCGATGTGCGCCGACAGCACCAGCGGCTCCCCCTCGCCGCCGAGCGGACAGACCACGCATCCCTTGCGTGTCTTTTCGGGGGCAAAGCCCATGCCGGTCAGTTCATTTATGACAAAATCGGCCGCGCGGTCGGTAAAGCCGCTGGGACTGGGCACCGCCATCAGCGCGGGCAGCGTTCTTTTGATATATTCCGTCGTTTCCATACACACACGCTCCTTTGGCCCTATCATAGCACGCTTTTGCCGAATTGACAAGCCCGCCCTTGACTTTTGAGGCATAAAAGGGTATGATGAAAAGGAAAGGACGGGATCATCATGACCTATCAGCATCAAAACCGGGGCACCTGCTCACGCGGGGTGACCTTTGACATTGAAGACGGCGTCGTGCGCAACGTGCAGTTCGAGGGCGGCTGTTCCGGCAACACGCAGGGCGTGGCGCGCTTAGTGGAGGGGATGCCCGCCGCCGAAGCGGTGCGGCGCCTTTCCGGCATCCGCTGCGGCTTCAAGCCCACCTCCTGCCCCGATCAACTGGCGCAGGCCATCGCCGAAGCGATTGGCAAATAAGAATCAAGGAATCTAAATGATAATAGAAACAGAAAGACTGATCATCAAAAAATTCGATCTGAGCATGACGAAGGCAGTTCATGAAAATTCGCTGGATGATGACACCCGGAGATTCGTACCGGATGAAGTGTTTGAGACCCAAGACGACGCCAGAGAGACGATCGAGTTCCTGATGAGCCAATACGCATCCGAGGATGGCCCTCTTGTGTATCCGATAGTAACAAAGAAGAATGAAAACATCGGATATGTGCAGCTTGCGCCGATAGAGGACGGTTGGGAGATCGGATATCATATTGCCGAAAAATATACGGGGAACGGATATGCTACAGAAGCGGTTTGTGCTTTTTTGCCTGTCATTGCCGAAAAGAAATCCCTTTCTGCAATATATGGAATATGCTTGCAGGAGAACATTGCTTCGGTAAGAGTAATGGAGAAATGCGGATTCGAAAATCTCTACAGCGGCACAGGAGAATACCAGGGTGCGCATCGAAAGATCGTGAAGAACATTTGGAGAAAACAACCGTAAAGTTATTGATACGTCAAATAACGAAACGCCCCGCCGGACGGCGGGGCGTTTCGTTATGCTTATCCCATCTGCAAGGCGGTTTGGTGCCCCGCCGCACGGCACCTTTCATTTTTGCACGGCGCGCTTTATGAAGGCGGCCAGATCATCGGCGTAAAACGCCTTGCCGCAATAGGAACAGTGCCGCTCGTTTTCGTACACCTTGAAAGTCAGGCGGGCAGGGTCAAAGCCGAAGTGCAGCAGGGCGGTGCGCAGCACCTCCAGCTGCTCGCGGCGGTTGACCATGTCGTGATCCGCGGCGGCGATGAACAGATGCGGCTCGGATGCGGGATGGGCAAACGGCTCACGCAGATAGAAAAGCGGCGCCGTCTCGTCGATCAGGACGCAGCGCGGATCGAGCCCTTTTTCATATTTGAGATAATTGAAATGGGTGGTGGGCTGACCGGCATCGAAAAACCAGCCGGCGATCTCTTCCTGTCCCACTCCGACATTCTGCAAAAACGCCGGGCAGAAGTGCAGCATCAGGGACAGATAGCCGCCGGCGGAGGAGCCGCCGACCACCAGTCCGCCGGCGCAGGGAGCCAGCGGGCTTTCCCGCAGCACGAACCGCACCGCGCGGGCGACGTCCTCAAGATAGTCGGGGTAACGGGCGGCGGGATAGAGCCGATAATCGACGGCGACAAACGCCACCCCCTGCGCGGTGAGCCGGGCCGCCTGTACGGCGCCGCCCTCGCGGGAACCGCCCTCCAGTCCGCCGCCGTGGATATAGAGATAGACCGGCGTGGCGGGGCTCATGTCGTCGGGCGTGTAGATATCGAGCAGGCAGATGTCCGGGTGCGCCGGATCATAGACGAGGCCACGCTGTGTGTTCATGCCGCCGCCTCCATCTTGTCCAGCCGGCGGTTGCGGAAATAGAGGGCGATGTCCACGCCGACCATGAGCAGATTGAGCACATAGAACACGGCGGGATAGCGCAGAGTGCCGCTCTGCGCCCACTCGATGGCCTTCCACGCCACGCCGCAGACATAGCCGAACTCGATGAGCAGCATGAAGGGCAGGCTTTTGCCCCGTGCGGTGCGCGAGCGCCACGATTTGGCGATGGAAAGCGGCCACGACAGGCCGAAACTGATGACCATGAGGGCTTCCAGAAGTTCTGTCATAAAATATCTCTCCTTTTCTTAAAAAAGAGCGGTGCGCCGGCGGCACATCGCTCTTTTTGGATGCTTATTCTTCGTCGTCGGGACGCTCCCAGTTGTGCCACACGTTCTGCACGTCGTCGTTATCCTCGAGCATTTCGAGCAGTTTGTCCATCTTGATGGCCAGTTCGGGATCGTCGATGGCGGAATAGACGTCCGGCACCATGGCGACATCGGCGGAGACGAATTCATAGCCCTTGGCCTGCAGCGCTTCGCAGACGGCGGTGAAATCGTCCGGCTCGGTGGTGATCTCGAACACGTCGCCGTCGGTGGCGAAGTCGGCCGCGCCGGCTTCCAGCGCATCCTCCATCACGGTGTCCTCGTCGAGCCCCTCGGCCTCGACGGCGAGCACGCCCTTCTGGTGGAACATGAACGATACGCAGCCGTTCTGACCCAGGTTGCCGCCGTATTTATCGAAATAGTGGCGGATATCGCCGGCGGTGCGGTTGCGGTTGTCGGTCAGCGTCTCCACGATGACGGCGATGCCGCTGGGACCGTAGCCCTCATACTGCAGCGCCTCATACTCCGCGCCGCTGCCCTCGCCGGCCGCCTTTTTGATGATGCGGTCGATGTTATCGTTGGGCACGTTGTTGGCCTTCGCCTTGGCAATGGCCGCCTGCAGTTTGGAGTTGGAGGCCGGATCGGGGCCGCCGCCCTCTTTCACCGCCACGGCCAGTTCGCGGCCGATCTTGGTGAAGATCTTGGCACGGGCGCCGTCGGTTTTCTCTTTTTTACGTTTGATGTTGTTCCATTTCGAATGTCCGGACATGGAAAAATCCCCTTTTCATGGTTTCGCGGCGGATGATCGCCGCATACAGATGCAGTATAGCACATTCCGGGCGGTTATGCAATCCTTTTTTACAAATTCAGCGAAACCGCCACGGGATAGTGGTCGGAAAGCCACACACCGGCGCGGTCGCCGTCCCAACGGGTGACGGTACGCGGCAGAGCGGCGGTGGCGGCATCGGCAAAGATGTAGTCGATCTTATCGGCACTGCGGCCATAGTTGTGGAAGGTCACCGTGACCTCCTCGGTGAGCTCCGTCAGCGGGAACTCCGCGTTTTCGCGGCAGAAGGCGATCGGCTCGGACGCCGGCTTCGCGTTGAAATCGCCCAGCAAAAAGACGGGGTAATCCCCCTTTGCGCGGTCGGCCGCCATGCGGGCGATCACCGGGCGGATGCCGCGCACGCGGGCATCGTCGCTGACATGGTCGAGGTGGACGTTATAGACCCGCACCATCTGTCCGTCCGCCCGCCGCTTGAGCAGGACACACTGGCAGATGCGCGGGCAGCTGCTCTGCCCCTCGTAGCGGGATCCGGGGACGTCCGGCGTGGGAGACAGCCAGAAGAAATCATTGGTCAGCAGATAAAAGCTCTCCCGCCGCACGGCGATGGCCAGCCCCTCGCCGTCGTAATTGGCGCCCCGCTGATCGAACAGCAGGTCATAGGCCGGCAGATGCGGCTTTAAAAAATCCACCGATATCTCGGTCGCCTCCTGAAAGGCGATCACATCCGGCTGCTCCTGCTCGATGCGGTGCAGGATGCTGCCCACCCGGTTCCAGAAGCAGTTGACCCCGTCCTGCTCGTCGCTGTAGACGCAGCGCAGGTTGTATGTTACGATCTTGAAATTTTCCATGACAGTCATCTCCCGTTGCCAAAGCGGGGAAGGAGCCAATGCTCCTCCCCCGCCCGTTTTGATCATTCTTCGCGCAGAAAGCGCAGGCCGTCGTGCAGCGCGGCCAGACAGGGCTCCGGCCCCTCGAACTCCACCGTGACAAAGCCGTCATACCCGGCCGCACGCAGAGCGTCAAGGCAGGCTTTGGTGGGCACGATCCCCTGCCCCACCACGGTGCCGCGCAGATGACGGCCGCCGCGGGTGGTGATGTTGTCCCGCTCCACCAACACGAAATCCTTGGCGTGGGCGTGGAACGCATAGGGCGCGCCCGTTTTGGTGGCGGCGAGGGAGTCCTCGTCCACGCACTGGAAGTTGCCCACGTCCACCAGCCAGCCGAAATTCGGGTGTGCAACCGCTTCGACGATCGCCTTGATGCGGGCGGAATCCTGGCAGATGAGGCCGTGATTTTCGGTGCAGGTCTTCACGCCCTTTTCGGCGGCATAGCAGGTGACCTCACGGAACCGGGCGACCACCTGATCGAAATACTTTTCGAAGGTCGGGTCGGCATCCCCGGCGGGGAAAGCGAAATAGGCGTCATGCCGCATGACGGGGGCACCCAGTGCCGCCGCCACATCGACCTGCCCTTTCAGACGGGCAAGCTCGGCCGGCCAATCCTCGGCCAGCAGATTCGCGCCCACGGCGTAGCAGACGATGGGCAGACCCACCCGGTCGGCCTCCTGCCGCAGCCGGACGGCATAGTCGAGCGCCGTCTCGCCCGCGGGCGGGCAGAGATCGGTGAACTCGATGCCCTCGAACCCCAGCGCGGCGGCCAGCGAAATGACCGACAGCTGCGTCTGCGCGCCGGAGTTGATCAGCTGGGAAAAACTGTAGGAGGTGACGGAATATTTCATTTGATGATGACCTCCTGACCCGTGCGGGCGGACTCATAGATGGCGTCGAGGATCTTCATGACCCAGATGCCGTCCTCGGCCGAGGCGCGGCAGGGGGTACCGTTGAGGGCACAGTCGGCAAAATGCGCCATCTCGTTGACGAACATATCGTCGCCGGTGTTGATGATGGGGTCGATGTTCACCATGCGGTCGTGGCGAGTGGTAAAGACCTGCGGACGGTCGCCCAGCGAAATGCCGCCCTTGGTGCCGAACAGCATCTTCTGCGCGTTGTCCGGGCCATTGAGCGAATAGGACGTCTCCAGCAGGGTGACGGCGCCGTTATCATAGCGGATGAGCGCGGTGCCGAAGTCCTCGACATCCATCACGCCGTTATCGAATTTATTGGGCAGCGGCGACCAGCCGACCGAGTTTTTCAGTTCGGGGCGGAAACCGATCTTGTCCGACGCCATGGCATAGACCGACACAGGCTTGGGCAGACCCATGAGCAGGCGGGTCTGGTCGATGACGTGGACGCCCAGGTCGATGATGGGGCCGCCGCCGGAACGGGCCTTGTCACAGAACCAGCCGCCGGGCGCGCCGTGACGGCGCACATAGGAGGCCTTGGCGTAGTAGATCTCACCGAGGTCTTCGGCGTATTCCTGCGCGATGGCGGTCTCCTGCGAGAAGCGCAGCACGAAGCCGATCATGAGCAGACGGCCGGCCTTTTCGGCGGCCTCTTTCATGGCGGTGGCCTGTGCGGCGTTGAAAGCCATCGGCTTTTCGCACAGCACGTGCAGGCCGTGCTCCAGCGCGTAGATGGCACATTCCGCATGGTTGCAGTTCCACACGCAGACATCCGCCGCGTCCAGCTCCTCGGCGGCGATCATCTCCTGCATGGAGGTGTAGCGCTTGGCGATGCCGAAGCGGTCACAGGTGAGGTTCAGCCGCTCCTCGTCGATGTCGCAGGCGGCCACGATCTCCACATCGGGCACATGGCGGTAGGCGTCCAGATGAATACCGGCGATGTTACCGGCGCCGATCATACCGACGCGCAGTTTACGGCCGGAAGACTCCGCTTTCTTTTCGTAGGTTTGCATGACAGGTTCGCTCATGATCTTCCCTCCTGATCTTTCAGGAACCGCACCGCGGTCCCGATATCCTTCACCGGGTCTTCCCCGGCTTCCCGCTCGATGGTGAGGAAGCCGCGATAGCCCACTTCCTCCAGCGCCGCGAGATAGCGGTCGAAGGGCACACTGCCCTCGCCCAGCGGCACCTCTTTGAAGAAGCACTTGCCGTTATATTCCTCGGGGATGGGATGCACCACATTATAGATGTACTCGGGATCGCCCTTGAGCAGGTGGACGCCATCCTTGGCGTGGGTGTGGACGATGTAGTCCTTGAGGGTGTGCACCGCCGCCACGGGGTCTTCGTCCAGCACCATCTTGAGGTTGGCGGGATCAAGATTCACCCGCACGCCGCCCGAGGTGAGCGAATCGAGGAACTCCTTGAGCACTTTGGGCGGCTCGGGACCCGTCTCCACCGCGAAATAGGCACCGTTCTGCGCGGCGTAGTCGGCCAGCGTGCCGCACGCCTCCTGCATGATGGCATAGCGCGGATGGTTCTTGTCCGCCGGGACCACGCCGATGTGGGTGGTGACGATGTTCGTCTCCAGTTCGAGCGCCATGTCGATGATGCGCTTGGAGCGCTCGATCAGTTCGGGATTGCGCTCGGCATTGCCGAAGCCCATGCCCAGATCGCCGCACAGGGCGGAAAACCGCAGGCCGCGGCTTTTGAGTTCGCCGAGCAGGGCGCGGCGGGCGGCGGCATCCATATTTTCGGGCGCGTGCTCGCCGTTGGTGGCATACATCTGGATGCCGGCGGCGCCCAGACGGGCCGCCTCGTCCAGCGCCTGCAGAGTGGGCAGACGGAAGGATTCGAGGATCACGCCGATGGGAAAAGCATACATACTTATGTCATCTCCTTAATGTATTCAATTTAATAATAGCCCAAATATCCGCAACCTGCAAGCAGAATTTTTATTTTAAAAAAAGAATTTCACACCGTTGATCCCGGTCTTTCTCATCAGTCGTTTCCTTTCAAAAGGCGCAGGCCTTTGGGGTAGTGGTTTTTCAGCGTGCCGCTCACCGCCTTGCCGAAGCCGACACAGGCTTCGTCCGCGGCGACGGCCGTCCACCCCGCAAGGGCGGGGTCGCAGGGGATCGGCTCCCCCCGCAGAAAGGCAAGGAGCGCGGCATCGTCCGGCGCCAGCCGGATCACGCGGCGGCAATCGGCGGCACGGGCGGCGGCAAAGACGCCGTGCGCGGGCTCCAGCCGGTTTTTGCAGACGGCGGCGACCGCCACCCCCGCCGCCAGCACG
>JAZRVU010000007.1:0-14770 GCA_045599305.1 Acutalibacteraceae bacterium
CTCGACATGGGTCATGAATTTCGACCCCGCCGCCACCCGCACGCAGTTTTCGCTGCCGGATGACACCGAGCCGGTGGCTATGCTCGTCATGGGCTACGCCGCCGAGGACGGCCGCCCATCCGAGCGGCACGGCATCCGCAAAAGCAACGAAGAACTGGTCACCTTTGCCTGACTCGGTAAAATGCGAAGCTCCTTATGACGTTCGTCATAAGGGGCTTCGTTCATTCTTCGAATGTCACGGTGGCGGTGCCCCCGGCGGGCAGCGGCACCTTTTGAAAACCGATCAGTTCCGGGTGGGGCGTCTGCCGGAAGTGCAGGACGGTGTAGCGCAGATCGTACCGTCCCGTATTGGTGAGCCGCACGGTGTTCCCCTGCCACTCCTCGGTCACCGGCGAATAGGTGAGGCCGTGGCCGAAGGGATAAAGCGGGGTACCGGTGAAGAATTTATAGGTGCGGCCTTTCATCGAATAATCGGTGAAGGGCGGCAGGTCGGCGGTGGAGCGGTAGAAGGTGACCGGCAGACGTCCCGAGGGGCTGACCGCGCCGAACAGCACGTCGGCCAGCGCACGACCGCCCATGGCGCCGGGGTAGAAGCACTGCACCACGGCGTTGGCGGTCTCGTCCTGACGGCAGAGGTTGACGCAGCTGCCGCTGACATTGACGAACACGATCGGCTTGCCCTCGGCCAGCACCGCCTCATAGAGCGCCCGCTGGGCGGGGGGCAGGTCGATGGAGAGGCGGTCGCCCTTGTCGGAATCGGGGGCGTCGCCTCCCTCCTCCCCTTCGAGCCACGGGGAAATGCCCATCACCATCACCACCACATCGGCGTGGCGGGCGGCGATGACGGCCTCGCGGGTGAGGCCCGCGTCGGCTTCGGTAAGGCGGCAGCCCTCGGCGTAGCGGACGTCCGCCGCCGTTTCCTGAATACCGCGCAGCAGGGTGTAATACTCCGACGGGGTGCCGTTATAGTTGCCCAGCAGCACGGTGCGGCTGTCGGCGTTGGGGCCGATGACCGCCACCCGCGTCTGCGGCGACAGCGGCAGGATGCCGTCGTTTTTGAGCAGTACGATGCTCTCCTGCGCCATCTGCAGATTCAGCGCCCGGTGGGCGTCGCACTCCACCACGCTGTAGGGGATGGCGTCATATTCGCAGTCGGTGTCGAACATACCGAGCCGGAAGCGGGCGGTGAAGAGGCGCTCCACCGCGGTAGTGACCGTCTCTTCGCTGATGAGGCCCGCCGCGACCGCCGCCGTGAGGGCGGCATAGGCACCGCCGCAGTTGAGGTCGCACCCCGCACCCACCGCCAGTGCGGCGCTTTCGGCGGCGTTGGCGGTGACATGGTGATGCTCGTGGATATCCGCTATGGCGCCGCAGTCGGACACGACGTAACCTTTGAAGCCGAACTCGCCGCGCAGGATCTCGCCCAGCAGGCGGGGACTGGCACAGCAGGGCTCGCCGTTGGTGCGATTATATGCCCCCATCACCGCCGACGGATCGGCATGGGCGATGCAGTAGCGGAATGCCTCGAGATAGGTCTCGTAGAGATCCTCCTCCCCCACGCGGGCGTCGAATTCGTGGCGCAGCCCCTCCGGCCCGCTGTGCACGGCAAAGTGCTTGATCGTGGCGTCCAGTTTGCGGTATTTCCCCTCGCCCTGCAGGCCGCGGATGAACGCGGTGGCCATGTGCCCGGTGAGATAGGGGTCTTCACCGTAGGTCTCGTGTCCCCGCCCCCAGCGCGGGTCGCGGAAGATGTTGATGTTGGGCGACCAGTAGGTCAGCCCCTCATAGATGAGGGTGCCGCCGAAGCGGCAATACTCGTTGTATTTGGCGCGCGCCTCGTCCGATATGGCGGTGGCCACCCGGAAAAGCAGGTCTTCATCGAAGCTCGCGGCCAGACCGATGGCCTGCGGGAAGACGGTGGCGCACCCCGCGCGCGCCACCCCGTGCAAACACTCGTTCCACCAGTTATAGGCCGGAACGCCCAGCCGCTCGATGGCGGGGGCGTTGTTCATCATCTGCGAGACCTTTTCGGGCAGGGTCATTTTGGCCACCAATTCGTGGGCGCGCCGGGCAAATGTCATCCAAATCCCCTCATTTCATAAACATATCGTTAATTTTGTTCGATAAAATACATTCCGTAAATGTACCCCCGTTGTCATACGCGGCAGGTAAAGGTGCCCTCGCCGTCCAGTTCGCGGGCGGTGCCGTCGGGCAGGTAGACGGTGACGGGGACGGTGGCCTCGCTCTTCACCCACAGGGTGAAGGTGCCGTCTTTTTCCTCGCGGCGCACCGACACCCGCCCGCGGGAGGTGGAGACGGTGCCCTCGGCCTGCGCGACCGGTGCGGGCAGCGGACGCACCGCGATGCGGGCGGTGGCGTCGGCCTCGGGACGGACGCCCAGAATGCCGGCGGCAAATTCATAGATCGGGAGCGCGCCCCACGCATGGCACTCGCTGCGCTCGGTCACGTCGTCCTCCACCCAGGTGGTGCAGTGCTTTTTCAGCATGGTGCGCCAGCCGTCCAGCAGTTGGTAGGCGCGGGGATAGAGCCCCGCCTTTTCCAGTGCGCGGAAGACGAAGAACATCATGGAATAGGAGCAGGGGGGCAGGTTTTTGTCATCGGTGGCGCGGACAAGCAGATCGCGTGCCTCGTCGCCGGTGACCACATCGGCCAGCACTGCCCACACCTGCGGGTGCAGGCTGAAGCCGCCGTGATCGGTATTGGCGAAATAACGGCAGGCGGGATCGTAAAACGCCCCACGGGCGGCGGTGCGCAGAGCAGCGGCACGGGCGCGCCAGCCGTCTGCCGGCTGCGGGCGCCCCGCAAAGGCGGCGAGCGCGGCGGCGTCCTCGAGCGCACAGATATACATGAAATTATAGACCGACAGCGCTCCGTCGGCAGAGGGGAGCCCGTACCCCCAGCCCTTGACCCAGTCGACATAGCTCCACGCGCCGCAGGGGCCCACGATGCCGTTTTGCATCCGGTCGGCGAACCAGTCGAGGATGCCCTCCACGGTGGGCATCAGTTCCCGCACGAAGGCGGGATCGCCGTCATAGCGCATCCAGTCGCGGATCATGAAGATATAGTGCAGCGCAAAGCCGGGGATGCGCTGCTTGCGGGCGGTGGGGGCGCGGGAGAGGGTGAGGCCGTCCGGGCGGCGGGACTCCTGAAAGTCGCGCAGGCCCTTGCGGATGAGGGCGCGGTCGGGGCTGAGCTGCCGCTGATAGAGCATCTGCAGACGGGTGTCCATCGCATACTGCATCTGCTCAAAATAGGGGCAGTCCTCGAAACTGTCGTGCATACAGCAGCGCAGGGTGCGCAGGCTGACCTCCCACATGGCGGCGGCGTCCGGGTCGGACGAGGTGAAGGTGGCCTCGGGGGTGAGCGGATAGTACATCCCGGCCACCTGCGCCTCCTCGATGCGGGCACTGCCCTCCACCGTGACGCGGATGAAGCGGAAGGTGCGCAGCCAGAAGGTCTCGAACACCCGCTCGCTGCCGTCTAAGATCAGCCGGTCGCAGGGGCCGTCGATCACACCGGCGGCGGGGTCGTCCCGCACCGCCTTGATAAAACTGCCGTCGGCGGGGTTATACTGCGCGTAGCATTCGGCATAGGTGAGGGTGATGACGGTGCCGGGCGTGCCCGACACGCGCAGACGCAGGGCGCCCGTCATCTCGCATCCGGCGTTCCACACCGCCTCGCCCCCGGCCGAAAGATCCGGCAGGGCGGGCAGCGGGCTCAACTGATAGGTGAGCGGCGGGATGGCGCGGGGCGCCAGCCGCCAGCGGAAGCTTTCGCCGTATACGTTGTAGGGAGCGGCGGTGTAGGCCGGCTCGACCGGCCGGGCAGGCAGATACTCCCGCGAGAGGCGGCGGTAGTCGATCTGCTCATATTCCCCCGCCATGACCCCGTGGGAATAGGGGGCAAAGGCGAATTCGGTACAGCGGGCGACCTGCCAGCGCGCGTCGGTGGTGAGATCGCAGTCGCCGGCGGCGCCCTCCAGCATAAAGGCGGCCAGCCCCGAACGGATGAGGGTCATGTAATAGCCGTATTCGTCCGGCAGGCAGAGCACATAGGCGACCAGTTCATTTTCCCCCGTCTGCAGATAGGGCGCGAGGTCGACCGTATCGTAATAGGTATCGTATTCCCCCCGCTTGCAGGGGCCGAACGCCGTCAGCGCCCCATTGAGGCACAGGCGGTATTTCACATCGGCCGACACCCGCACGGCGGCCGCCTGCGGCAGTGCGGCAAGTGAAAACGGGAGCCGGAACGCAAACAGGCCGGGCTCACGGCCGGCGGTGGGATGGGTGATCCACATGTCAAAGACACCTTCCTTTTCCATTTCTTTTTTCATTATAGAAAAAGCATATCGGGTTGTCAATGTTGATTTTAGACGGAAAGTGTGATAGAATGACGATATATCCGATGAAAGTGTGATACCGCATGGGTTTCCCCTATTCCAAACGTGCGCGGCAGGTAGCGTGGCTGCCTGGTCACCGCCCCCCTGTGGCGGCGGTTTTGCCATGAAGAAAACGACGATCAAAATGGAGGCGCTCTGACATGAAAACACTGAAAGTCCACTCCTCCGGCCGACGGCTGATCACAGAGGACGGAGAGCGCATCTACCTTATCGGCGACACCGCGTGGGAGCTGTTCCACGCGCTGACGCGGGAGGAAGCGGAAATGTATCTTCGCACCCGCAAGGCGCAGGGCTACAACATGATCCAGTGCGTGGTGCTGGCGGAACACGACGGCCTGCGCGTGCCCAACCCGTACGGCCGCCTGCCGCTGCGCCAAAACGAACAGGGAGAATATGACCCCCGTCTGCCGGACACGGGCAACGGATACGACTACTACGATCACATGGAATACATCCTCACCCTGGCGGAGGAAATGGGGCTCTACATCGGGCTGCTGCCCACATGGGGCGACAAGATCAATCAGATGTGGGGCGTCGGGCCGGTGATCTTCAACGCCGACAACGCCTTTGCCTTCGGCGAGTTCATCGGCCGCCGCTGTGTCCACCACCAAAACATCTTCTGGGTGATGGGCGGCGACCGCCCCTACACCGAGCCGGAACATCTGGCGGCGCTGGACGCGATGGCGGCGGGGATCAAGGCCGGCGACGGCGGCAAGTTCCTCATGACCTTCCACCCGTGGGGGGAGCACTCCTCCTCCGAATACGTGCAGGATCGCGACTGGCTGGATTTCCACATGCTGCAGTCCGGCCACAACCGCCCGGCACCCGCCAGTTTCGACCTGATCGCGCGGGACTATTCCCTGCAGCCGGTGCGCCCCGTGATGGACGGCGAGCAGTGCTATGAGGACAGCCCCATCAACATCAAGCCGGGCGAGGGCTACTACGACGATTACGACGTGCGCCTGACGGCGTGGCGCAATCTGCTCAGCGGCGCCTGCGGCAACACCTACGGCCACTTCAGCGTGTGGCAGATGCTGCCGGCAGAGGGGGTGGACGATGCCGCCCCCAACTCGTGGCAGACGGCGCTCCACCGCCCGGCGGCGGAACAGATGCGTTACTACCGCGATTTCATCGACCGCCACGACCTCACCGGCTTCGTCCCCGTCTGTGACGCGGTGGAGCCCAACGCCCACGACTGCACCTACGTGGCGGCGCTGGTCTCGCCCGACACGGCGCTGCTGCTGTCCCCCGCCGGTGCGCCGATGAAGCTGAACACCGCGGCACTGCCTTTTGCCCCTACCCGCTGCCGCACCTTTGAGCCGCGCACCGGCACCTACGGCTCGGCGGCTCACCTTTCGCCCGAGGGGGTCATCACCTTCCCCGGCCGACAGGGCGGGCGGCAGATGGACATCCTGGTCATTTTGGAAAAATAACGAACAGAGAGGGTGTATGTTATGCGTTTTCCGTTTTCTCTCCCCTTCTTCCTTGACGGAGCCACCGGGACCGAGCTTTTGAAAAGAGGTATGAAGCAGGGCGACTGCACCGAGCGCTTTATTCTGGAAAACAAAGAGATATTTCAGACGCTGCAAAAAGAGTATGTGGCCGCGGGTGCCTGCGCGCTTCTCGCGCCCACCTTCGGCGCCAATCTCCCGACCCTTTGCCGCCACGGCTTCGCCGAAGAGGAGGCAGACGACACCGTCAGGGCCCTCGTGGCCGTGACGAAAGAGATCGCGGGCGAAAAGATCAAGGTCGGCGGGGATCTCTCCCCGACAGGACTGCTCATCAAGCCATTCGGAAACACCGAGCCGGGTGAGGTCGTCGCGATCTACAAAAAAGAGGCCGCCGCCCTGCTCGCGGCGGGCGTGGATTTCTTCTTCGTCGAAACGATGATCTCTGCCGCCGAGGCCAAGCTGGCCGTGACCGCGATCCGGGAGCTTTCGGCCGATATCCCGGTCTTCGTGTCGCTGACGGTCGAGCCGTCGGGCAGGACGATGAGCGGCGATCTGCCCGCCGCCGCCCTGCTCTCGCTCGCTTCGCTGGATATCGCCGCCTTCGGCTGCAACTGCTCGGTGGGGCCGGACGTGGTACTTGCCGCGCTGACCCCCGCCGCTCCCTACGCCAAGGCGCTGGGCATCCCGCTCATCGCCAAGCCGAATGCCGGGATGCCGGAAAACGGCGTCTACCCGGTCACACCCGCCGCCCTTGCCGCCTTCCGTCCCGCCTTTGAGGCGATCGGCGCCGGGCTGCTCGGCGGCTGCTGCGGCACGACGCCCGACCACATCCGCGCCATCGCCATCGCACAGGGGGACGCCGGTGAACCGGCCATCCTGCCGGCGATCCCGCCGCTGTCCTCGCTGGTCGCCACCTCCCGCCGGATCGCCGCGATCACCGACGAGACGCCCGTCATCCCGCTCGGCGCCGGCTGCGAGGACGATATTCTCGATCTGGCGGACGAGTACGATCCCGATGAGGCGCTGATCCTCGACCTTTCGGCCGGCGCCGCCGAGGCGCTCATCGCGCAGGACGCCTTTCTCCCCAACCCCTACCGCCTGACCGGCGAGGAAGCGGAGATCGCCGCCGTGGAGCGTGCGCTCTGCCGCAAGGTGAGATAACACAAAAACAGGAGCAGGCCCTTGCGGGCCTGCTCCTGTTTCATTTTGGCTTTATTCCAGTTCGAATGCGCCGGTGTAAAGCTGATAATACTGCCCCTTCTGGGCGAGCAGGGACTCGTGGTCGCCCCGCTCGATGATGTGGCCGTGATCCAGCACGATGATGACGTCGGCATTGCGCACGGTGGAGAGCCGGTGGGCGATGACGAACACGGTGCGTCCCTCCATCAGCGCGTCCATGCCCCGCTGCACGATGGCCTCGGTGCGGGTGTCGATAGAGGAGGTGGCCTCGTCCAAAATCATGACGGGCGGGTCGGCCACGGCGGCACGGGCGATGGAGAGCAGCTGCCGCTGCCCCTGCGAGAGATTGGCGCCGTTTTCGGTGAGGAAGGTCTCATATCCCGCGGGCAGGCGGGTGATGAAATCGTCCGCGCCCGCGAGCTTCGCCGCGGCGACACACTCCTCGTCGGTCGCGTCCAGCTTGCCGTAGCGGATATTGTCCATCACGGTGCCGGTGAAGAGGTTGGTGTCCTGCAGCACCACGCCCAGCGAACGGCGCAGATCGGCCTTGCAGATCTTGTTGATGTTGATATCGTCATAGCGGATCTTGCCGTCCGCAATGTCATAAAACCGGTTGAGCAGGTTGGTGACGGTGGTCTTGCCCGCACCGGTGGCGCCCACGAAGGCGACCTTCTGGCCCGGCTTGGCATACAGCGACACGTTGTGCAGCACCGTTTTCCCCTCGACATAGCCGAAGTCCACATCGAACAGCCGCACATCGCCCGTCAGGCGGGTGTAGGTGACGCTGCCGTCGCCGTGGGGGTGCTTCCACGCCCAGACGCCGGTGTGCGCCGCGCACTCGGTGAGCAGGCCGTTCTCCTCGCGGGCGTTGACCAGCGTGACATAGCCGCCGTCCGCCTCCGGCTCCTCGTCGATGAGGGCGAAGATGCGGTCGGCGCCCGCGAGCCCCATGACCACCGCGTTGATCTGGTGGGAGACCTGGTTGATGTTGCCGACAAACTGCTTGGTCATGTTTAAAAACGGCACCACGATGCTGATGGCCAGCGGCAGACCAGACAGCGACAGGTTGGTCGCCCCGCTCACCAGCAGCATACCGCCGGTGAGTGCCACCACCACATACAGCACGTTGCCGATGTTGTTGAGGATGGGGCCGAGGATGTTGGCGTACTTATTCGCCTTTTCCGATTCGATGAACAGTTCCTCGTTGAGGCGGTCGAAATCGGCTTCGCTCTCCTGCTCGTGGCAGAAGACCTTGACCACCTTCTGGCCGTTCATGATCTCCTCCACGAAGCCCTCCATGCGGCCGACGAACGCCTGCTGCCGCACGAAATAGCGGGCGGAGCCGCCCCCCACCCGGCGGACGACCAGCGTCATGAGCACCACGCCCGCCACCAGCACCAGCGTGAGCCAGACGCAGTAGTAGAGCATGATGAAGAAGATGGTGAGCACCGTGACGGAGGAAATGAGCATCTGCGGCAGGCTTTGCGAGATCATCTGCCGCAGGGTGTCGATATCGTTGGTGTAGTAACTCATGATATCGCCGTGGGTGTGGGTGTCGAAATAGCGGATGGGCAGCCGCTGCATCCGGTCGAACATCTTGACACGCAGTTTTTTGAGGATGCCCTGCGTGATGACGGCCATCAACTGGTTATAGGTGACCACCGCGGCGAGCGACAGCACATAGAACACCGCCAGCACCGCCACCAGCGACAATATCTTCCCGCCGGCGGCCGACCAGTCACCGCTCTGCCAGTTTTCCTCCACCAGCGCGATGACCCGCTGCATGAAGACGGCGGGCACCGAGCCGACGATGGCACTGAAAATGATGCAGGCGACGGTCAGCGGGATGAGCACGGGGTAGAAGGCGAGCACCTCGTGCAGCAGGCGCTTCATGGTGCCTTTTCTGGCTTTTTCTTTCATCACGCCTCGCCCTCCTTCGCCTTGTTCTGCGAGAGGTAGATCTCGCGGTAGATATCGTTGCTCTCGAGCAGTTCGGCATGGGTGCCCACGGCGCAGATGCGGCCGTTATCCATCACCAGGATGCGGTCGGCGTCCTCCACCGAGGCGGTGCGCTGGGCAATGATGATCTTGGTGGTGGCGGGGATGAACTCCCGCATCGCCCGGCGGATGCGGGCATCGGTGTGGGTGTCCACCGCACTGGTGCTGTCGTCCAGAATGAGGATCTTCGGCTTTTTGAGCAGCGCACGGGCGATGCACAGACGCTGCTTCTGACCGCCGGAGACGTTGGTGCCCCCCTGCTCGATGTGGGTGTCGTAGCCTTCGGGGAACTGCTCGATGAACTCGTCCGCGGCCGCCAGACGGCAGGCCTCGGCCAGCTCCTCGTCGGTGGCCTGCTTGTTGCCCCAGCGCAGGTTGTCCTTGATGCTGCCGGAGAAGAGGATGTTCTTCTGCAGCACCACGGCCACCCCGTCGCGCAGCACGTTCAGGTCGTAGTCCCGCACGTCCACGCCGCCCACTCTCACCGCGCCCTCGGTCACGTCATAGAGACGGGAGATGAGCTGGATGAGGGAGGATTTGGAGGAGCCGGTGCCGCCGATGACACCCACCGTCTCCCCCGAGCGGATGTGCAGGTCGATATCATTGAGCACCCGCACGCGGGTGTTCTGCGCATAGCGGAAGGTCACATGGTCGAAGTCGATGGAGCCGTCCTTCATCTCGGTGACGGGGTTTTCGGGGGAGGTGAGCGCCACCTCTTCCTCCAGCACCTCGGCGATACGCTTGGCGGATTCGCCCGCCAGCGTGAGCATGACGAAGATCATGGAGAGCATCATCAGGCTGCTGAGCATCATGAAGCTGTAGGTCAGCAGGGCGGAAAATTGCCCCACGTCCAGCGCGAGGCCGCGGGTGGTGATGATGGTGTAGGAGCCGAAGGAGAGCACGAACGCCATGACGGTGTAGAGGCAGAACTGCATCAGCGGGCCGTTGAGCGCCACGATGCGCTCGGCCCGGGTGAAATCGGCGCAGACGTCGCCGGCGGCGGCGCCGAACTTCTGCTGCTCGTGCGCCTCCCGCACAAAGGATTTGACCACCCGCATCCCCTTCACGTTTTCCTGAATGGAGGCGTTGAGGCGGTCATATTTTTTGAACACCGCGCGGAACAGCGGCATGGCGCGCCGCGCCACCAAAAACAGGCCTGTCCCCAGCACCGGCAGCACGAAGAGGAAGATCCACGCCATGCGCCCGCCCATCACGAACGCCATGATGAAGGCAAAAATGAGCATCAGCGGGGCGCGGATGGCGGTGCGGATGAGCATCATGTAGGCCGACTGCACGTTGGTGACGTCGGTGGTCATGCGGGTGACCAGCGAGGAGGTCTGGAATTTGTCTATGTTTTCAAAGGCAAAGCCCTGCACCGCGTGGAACATATCGTGCCGCAGGTTTTTGGCCAGTCCGCAGGCCGCGGTGGAGCAGGTGAAGCCCGCCGCCGCCCCGAAGCCGAGCGAGAGCACCGCCATCAGCACCAGCAGCAGGCCGTAGCGCCACAGATCGGCCGGTGCGCAGCCGGCCTTGATGGCGTTGACCAGCTCGGCGATCAGAAACGGGATGATACATTCGAGCACCACCTCGCCGGAAACGAGCAGCGGCGTGGCGATCGATGCTTTTTTGTATTCCCGTATGCTTTTTGCCAGAATTCTGAACATGGAGACCGTCCTTTCTTTGCGGGAAAACGCATAGTGACCATTTTACCACATCCCCCCTGCCCTGTCAATCGCGCGCACGCCACTATTGAAGAAATATATAAAATATCCTTGTTTTTTTTGCGCATATCCGCTATAATGAGGTCAGTATACCTTTTAGAAAGGGGACTTATCTGTGAAAATCCTCATCGCCGGTGTCGGCAAAGTCGGCCTGACGCTGGTGCGCCAGTTAGCGGCGGAAAATCATAGCATCACTGTGATCGACCATCACGGCGCCACTTTGAACGCCTGTATGGATCACTATGACGTGATGGCGATTTCGGGCAACTGCGCCTCGCTGGAGGTGCTCGAACAGGCCGGTGTCGCCGACGCCGATCTGCTGATCGCCACCACCGGTGCGGACGAGGTGAACCTGCTGTGCTGCACCACCGCCCACAGCCTCAACCCCCGCCTGCACACCATCGCCCGCATCCGCAACCCCGAATACAGCGGGCAGGTCTATGCCCTGCAGCACGTGTTCGGGCTTTCGCTCGCGGTCAACCCCGAGCGGCAGACGGCGGTGGAGATCGGGCGGCTGCTCAAATATCCCGGTTTTTTGAAGCGGGACACCTTTGCCAAAGGGCGCATGGAGATCGTGGAGGTGCAGGTGACCGAGGGTGGCAAGCTGTGCGACCTGCCCCTGTCCCAGTTGGGCAGCGTGGTGAAATGCCGCGTGCTGGTCTGCGCCGTGCTGCGCGACGGCCACGCCGTGGCGCCGGGCGGCTCGCTGGTGCTGCAGGAAAACGACCGCGTTTTCTTCACCGCCCCCACCAATAACCTCACCACCCTGCTGCGCAATCTCGGGCTCATCACCCACAAGGCGCGGCGGATCCTGCTGGCCGGCGGCGGCCGCATCAGTTACTATCTGGCCGAACTGCTGGAAAAGAGCGGCGTGTCCGCGCAGATCATCGAGCGCGACCGCGACCGCTGTGAGGAACTGGCCGCCCTGCTGCCCGACACCGACATCGTCTGCGGCGACGCCAGCGATCGGGGCCTGCTGCAGAGCGAGGGGCTGGGTGACTGCGACGCACTGGTCTCGCTGACCGGGCTGGACGAACTGAACATGGTGCTCTCCCTGCACGGCAACTGCTGCGGCGTGCCGCAGGTCATCACCAAACTCGGCCGCACCGAGGCGGGCGACCTCATCAACAGTCTGCCGCTGGGCAGCGTGGTCTGCCCCAAGGATCTGTGCTGCCGCACCATCGTGCGGTATGTCCGCGCCATGCAGAATCAGGAGGGCGCCGCCCGCTCCATCCACCCCATCGCCGACGGGCAGGTGGAGGCGCTGGAGTTCACGGTGGACGAAAACACCCGCAACTGCGGCGTGCCGCTCAAGGATCTGAAACTGCGCCACGGCGTGCTGGTGGTGGGTGTCTCCCACGGGGAGAAGATCGAGATCGCCGGTGGCGACACGGTGCTGCGCCGCGGCGATACCGTGGTGCTGGTGAGCAGCGACAAGCGCGTGATCTACCAGCTCAACGACATTTTTGAATAAGGGGACGGCCATGAATTACAAAATGATGAGCCGTCTGATCGGCTGGATATTGGTGGCGGAGAGCATCTTCGAACTGCCCGCGCTGGCCATCAGCCTTTTCGACGGCAGCGATGCAGCCATTCGCGGATTCCTGATCTCCATCGCCGTCACACTGGCGGCGGGCGGCGGGCTTTTACTGCTCGGCCGGCGGGCACCCCACGGCTTTTTTGCCCGCGAGGGGCTGGTCTGCGTGGGGCTGAGCTGGATCGCGCTGGCGCTGTTCGGTTGTCTGCCGTTCTGGATCTCGGGTGAGATCCCGCACTTTGTGGACGCCCTGTTCGAGACGGCCTCCGGCTTTTCCACCACCGGCGCCTCCATTCTGGCGGACGTGGAGGCGATGAGCCGCGGCCTGCTCTACTGGCGCAGCTTCAGCCACTGGCTGGGCGGCATGGGCGTACTGGTGTTCATCCTGGCCGTATTGCCCGCCACCGGGCGCAGCAACGGCTCCACCGTGCATCTGCTGCGGGCGGAAAGCACCGGCACCAACGTGGGCAAGCTGGTCTCCCGCATGAAGCAGACCGCCATGGTGCTCTATCTGCTCTACATCCTGCTCACCGTGCTGATGGCGATTTTCCTGCTCATCGGCAAAATGCCGCTGTTTGACGCGGTCTGCACCGCGCTGGGCACCGCCGGTACCGGCGGCTTCGGCATCCGCGGGGACAGCATCGCGGGCTACTCCCCCTATCTGCAATGGGTGATCACCGTGTTCATGCTGCTCTTCGGCGTGAACTTCAGCTGTTACTATATGCTGCTGCTGCGCCGCTTTGCGCCCGTCTTCCGGGATGAGGAACTGCGGATGTACGGCGGCATCGTGCTGGGCAGCATCCTGCTGCTGGTGTGGAACCTCTCGCAAAACGGCATCTACGCCACCGCCGGCGAGACGGTGCGGCACGCCGCTTTCCAGGTGGGCAGTATCGTCACCACCACCGGCTTTGCCACCACCGACTTTAACCTGTGGCCCTCCTTCTCGAAGGCTATCCTCGTCTGCCTGATGGTGGTGGGCGCCACCGGCGGCAGTACCGGCGGCGGCATGAAGTGCGGCCGTGTACTGCTGCTGCTCAAGACCATGCGCCGCAATATCCGGCAGGTGCTCCACCCGCAGCGGGTGGAGGCCATCCGCATCGGTGACCGCGTGGTGGACGAGCGCGAGGTGCAGACCACCAACGCCTATCTCGCGGCCTATGCCATCATTCTGATGGGCAGTTTTCTGGTGCTTTCGCTGGACGGCTTTTCCTTCACCACCAACTTCACCGCCGCCCTCTCCTGCCTGAACAACATCGGCCCGGGCCTTGACGTCGTGGGTCCCACGGGCAATTACGCCGGCTACAGTGTGCTCTCCAAACTGGTGCTCATCCTCGATATGCTGGCCGGTCGCCTGGAACTGTTCCCCATCATGGTGCTGTTCTCCCCCAAAACATGGGCAAAACGGTAATATTTACATAAAAATATACATTCCGTAAATGTGCCCCCAAATAAAAAGAAGCCGCCTGTGCAGCACAGGCGGCTTTCTTTTATGTGTTCACGAAAGATCAGATTTCTCCGTCTTCTACCGGCGAGATCTCTTCCGGGGGGACGATCCGCTCTGTCTGCTCGGGGGCGATCTCGTTTTTCACGACCTCTTCGATGGTCACGGGGCAGCTGTCCTCGCCGCAGAGCACCTCGTCCGCCGTTTCGCAGGCGTCACAAGCGTCACAGGCGTCACAAGCGTCATCGGCCGATGCGGCACAGATGCAGCAGCCCTTCTTTTTGGTGTACCAAAGCCATGCGGCGGCACCGGCGGCAGCGACGGCCAGCGCACCCGCGGTCACCTTGCACCATGTGGGGATCCGTTTCATAAAAACTCCTCCTTAAAAACCGTAACGGTATTTTTACCATTTTCAAGGATAGTATACCCGACATTTCGGAAAAAGTCAAGAAACCCGCTGCTTTTGACCGGACTTTCCGCACCGCTCGCCGCCTTGATTCGCCGTCTTTCGGGAAAATTTTCAATTTCCATGGACTTATATCTTGACTTTCGGCAGATTTCACATTATTATAGGAATATAAATTTTTTATATGTATATATGTGGGGAGGCGGCAGATTGAAGGGGCGTTCGTGGCTTGGGCGCGGCGATTTATGGATCGCGGCCGCCGTGCTGGCGTTGGCACTGATACTGCTGGCCGTGCAGCACCTGTGGCCGCGCGGCGGTGCCGCCGTCACGGTGGTGACCCCCACCGAGCAGCGGGTGCTGCCGCTCTCTGAAGATGCCACCCTCACCTTTGAGGGGCGAGGCGGCCTGACGGTCACGGTGGAGGTGGCCGGCGGTGCGGTGCGCTTTGCGGCGGCCGACTGCCCCGACCATCTGTGCGTACAGAGCGGCTGGCTCTCGCGAAGCGGCGCGTGTGCCGCCTGTGTGCCCGCCGGGGTGACCCTCACGGTGGGCGGTGAAGCGGAGGTGGACGCCGTTGCGCAATAGATCGGCCGCACTCACGGTGGCGCTCACGGGGG
>JAZRVU010000008.1:0-43413 GCA_045599305.1 Acutalibacteraceae bacterium
GGACTCGGCGAAGACGGGAAATGGATTTATGACGTAGACGCGCTTCCGAAGCCCGGTATGATGCCCGAGCCGGAGGTCGAAGAAATGAAACTCGTAAAGCTTTGGAAGGACGGTTCGCAGAGTGACAAACGTCCGAAGTCCATTCAAGTTGAAATATTCCGGAACGGGCAGTCTTTTGAAACTGTCGAACTGACCGCAGAAAATAACTGGAATTACACGTGGGAGACAGACGGGACGTACACGTGGACGGCTGTTGAACGGAATGTTCCCGAAGGATATACGGTTTCCATTCAAAGCAAGGACGGCAACACGATTCAGATCACCAATACGCTGACCAGCGATCCTAATCCGCCTCAGACCGGCGACACAACCGGCATTTATTTCTGGATCATGCTGATGGCACTGTCCGGCATCGTTCTGATCGTTCTCAGCGGTCGCAGAAGAAAAGTGTATGAAGGATAAAAATACTCTTCAAATAGTTCTGTTGTGTCTTGGATGCACGCTTTTGCTCATTTCTTTAGCCTTTTTGATTATTTCTGCAGTTGAATACAGCAGAATAAATGTTAATACCGAAGATGCGGTTTGCTTCATCGAAAGCGTAATCCCGAACAGAACGTCAGGAGTCAAAGAAGAACGAACCAATAATGAAATGCCGTCGATATCATACGACGGACAGGATTATTCGGCGATCCTTTCGCTTTCAAGGCTATCCGTGAAACTCCCGATCCGCGCTTCGTGGGACAAAACCGCTGTAAAAAAAGTCCCATGTGTTTTTACGGGCAATCCATACGAAGGAACGCTGATCATCGGCGGGATCGACGCGGAAGGACAGTTTGATTTTGTTTCAAAAATCGACATCGGGGATGAGGTCACCGTGTCCGATATGAAAGGATACGTCTTTTCCTATATGGTATCGACGGTGAAACATGCGAAAAACGCAAAGGCAAAGACGTTGATCGACGATAATTACGATCTGACGCTCTTTGCCAAAGACAAAAAAACGGGCGACTGGCTGCTCGTGAGATGCAACATGAAATGATCCCGCTTGCTTTACGCAAAGCGGGATTTCTTGAAAAGGATGAAAAATGAATATTGACGAAAAAAATTCGACATCCTCCGCACGATTGAATTCAAAGGACATCACCGGCATGCGCTCCGGAATGGCAGTCGCCATCGAAAAGACCGATCAGAAGCGTAAAGGCGTAACGCTTTGGCGCTGCAGATGCGATTGCGGAAAGGAATTCTTGACCGAGGCTGGCAACATACGTTCAGGTCGGGTTCAAAGCTGCGGCTGTTTACGCAATATCAAGAGAATAAAAGACCTGACAGGACAGAAATTCGGCAGTCTGACTGCCATAAAACGTCTCGACGAAAAATCCGGGACAAGCTATCTTTGGCTATGCCGCTGTGATTGCGGTAATGAAGTAAAAGCTTCTGTCGGCAATCTGACTTCCGGTCAGGTAAAAAGCTGTGGTTGTTTAATAAAAGAATCTGCAAAAATGAATGTCAAGGACATTCGCGGGCAGCGTTTCGGAAAGCTGATTGCGCTTGAGCCGACAGATCAACGCGCCGACGGCGGCAGTGTCGTGTGGAAATGCCGCTGCGATTGCGGAAATGATACTGAAGTATCTCAGAATAGACTTCGAAAAGGTAAGGTACGTTCCTGCGGGTGCTTATCAAATCCGCCGCTCAAAGATTATATCGGCAAGCGATTCGGACGCCTGACTGTCAGCGGTTACGCCGGAAAATTGAATCCGAATTCAAACGAACACTATTGGCGCTGTTTGTGTGATTGTGGAAACGAAACGAATGTCGGTCAAAACGAACTTCAAAACGGGGATACTGTCAGCTGCGGGTGCTATCAGAAAGAAAAACTGATAGAGTCGATGAAACTATTCGATAATACTTCCGTAACGATTCTGGAGCATTGTAAAAAGCCAAGATCCAATAATAAGAGCGGATATCCGGGTGTATTTCAGGAAAAAAGCGGGAAATGGACCGCGTATATTAGTTTTAAGAAAAAGCGCTATTGGCTCGGAAGATATGACGACAAGGAAGGCGCAATCCGGGCAAGACAACGCGGCGAGGAAATGCATGACGATTTTCTCGAATGGTATTACGCGGAATATGAACGAAAACCGCAGAGAAAACGAGCATAATTGAGCAGATAAAGGAACTTTGAAAGACTGAATGAATACTTGAATTGTATAAATAGTTGATAATATGAGGGACTCGCCGATATCTCTTCGGTGAGTCCCTCGTTTACTGTTCCTATTCGGTTTTTTCTGATTTCTCCCGTAAGAACATCGGGCTAACGCTCCGGCTGTTTTTGGTATATGGTCAGATCTCGTCGTAATCGAGCAGATCCATTTTGATCTCGCGGCCGCATTCGGCGGACTTCATGATGCCGTCGATGATGGCCTGGTTGTAATAGATCTGGCTGGTGGGCACGGGGGCGGTGCCGCCCTCGAGGATGGCGTCCACAAAGCTGTGGATCTTCGCATAGAACAGATCCTTGGCCGCGTAGCCGGTGTTCTGCACCAGCGGGATCTCGAATTCGACCTGCGAGGAGCCGACATTCTTGTAAAGCTTCATGGGGCCGCCGACGGTGCCGTTCCAGCAGTTGGTGGAGGGGATGCGCAGGCCGCCCTCAGTGCCGAGGATGATGGTGTCACCGGGAGTGTCCATGTTCATGGCCCACGAAATACGGAAGTCGAGGATGACATCGCCTTCCAGACGGATGAACGCCGCGGCGAAATCATCCACGCTGAAGCGGGCGGTATCCACCGCATTGAGGGTCTTGCCGTCCTTGCCGAAGAAATCGGACTTGTAGCCCGTGATGGTCAGCGGCTTGGGATAGCCGATGGCGTTGAGCACCATATCCAGCGAATAGCAGCCGATATCGCCCACCGCGCCGATGCCGGCGGTGCGATCCTCGATGAAAGTGCGACAGGGGATGCCGCGACGGCGGCCGCCGCCCGTCTGGATGTAGTAGATGCGGCCGAGCTCGCCGGATTCGACGATTTCCTTGATCTTCTTCATGTTGGCGTCGAAGCGGGGCTGGAAGCCGATGGTGAGGATCTTGCCGCTCTTCTTTTCGGCACGGATCATCTCGATGCTCTCATCCAGCGTGACGCTCATCGGCTTTTCGAGCATGACGTGCAGGCCGTGCTCCAGAGCATAAATGGTGCACATGGCGTGGGAGCGGTTATAGGCGCAGACGCACACGGCATCGAGATCTTCCTTGTCGATCATCTCTTTGAAATCGGTATAGAAGGTACCGCCCTCCACCCCGAACTCACGGAAGAACGCCTCCGCCTTGCCGGGGATCAGGTCGGCGCCGGCCACGACCTCCACGAGATCGGGGATGGCGAGCAGCGACGCCATATGGCCGTGCGCGATGCCGCCGGTGCCGATGATGCCGAACCGCAGTTTGCGGGCGGTCTCGGTCTTTTTCTCTTCCGCTGCCTGTTTGAACTGGCTCAATACTTCATCTGCCATGATAAAATCCTCCTTAAAAAACGCTGTTGAACTCCGTCAAGGAGCCCTATGTTCATGATAGCATATTCCGACGAAAAGTCAATGATTTTCGAAAATTATCCGGCGGTTTTGACAAATTCCCCGCCAAGTGCTACAATTGTGGCAAGGAAGTGATCGTCATGCAAGATCCGCTGCGCTGTCCCGTTTGCGGCAAAAGCCTTACGGCTGACCACCCCCATCGAATTCGTACTGCTCTGTTACCGGAAATGACAAAGCGCCGTGTACCGAAACGGTACGCGGCGTTTGATCAAAGGCACAGATATAAAAGCGCCGGCAGCAGTTCGGCCGGCCCGCCCTCGCGCAGGATGACCAGCGCGAGCAAAAGCGGCAGAAAGCGGCCGCCGTCCCGGCGGGGCGGCGGTGACGGCGGTGACACCGTCCGTTTTTCCGGCGGGCAGGCGCCCATCTGCTGCGCGAGGCGGCGGTTTTCCTCCCGCATACGCCGCACCCGCTGTTCCGCCTCCCGCTGCATCTGCAGCACCTCCTGCGATACGCCCGTGACCTCGTCCACCATGTCTGCTCCCCTTTCCTATTTGCCGCCCAGCAGCGGCAGCAGTTTCATCAGCCGCAGCAGCTCGATCGCCTCATCGACCCGTTTTTCCCGGCCGTCGTGTAAGTAGGGGCGCAGAGCCCGCAGAAGCGCCACATTGGGGTCTTTGTCGTCCCCCGACAGCCCTCCCAACAACGGTAACAATTTCTGCAGGGCGGAGAGATCCGGCGGCGCGGGCGGCGGCGCGGGCTTTTCCCCGCCGCTCTCCGTCCCGAGTGAGGAGAGCACTCCCTGCAGTTTCTCCATGTTGCCAGGCTGCGAGAAAAAGCGGTCGAACAGGGCATTTAAGTCATCTTCCATGCCGTTACCCCATGTCGTTTTCCAGCAGCCGCCGGATCAGCGCCTGCGCCTGCGGCGAATCCAGCAGTTGCTGTGCTTTGGCGCGATCTCCCATCATGGCCTGCAGCCGCGCGGCGTTTTCGGGCGACAGACGGGCTGTCAGCCCTTCCAGTCCGTCGCCGGAAAGCGCCCGGGCCAGTTCGGCGGGCGTGACGTTCAGCCGACGGCTGACGAATTGCAGCAGCGCATACATCTGTTCCTGATTCATCTTGTTGTCCGCCATGAAAACTCCCCCTTTCTTTCGGCTATATAGTATGCAGAAGACAAACCGATCTATCCCACCGGGAGGCGATTTTTTGAAAATTCTCGTTGTTTCGGACACGCACGGCAACGCCTATGCCCTGCATGAGGCTCTGCGGATGCGGCCGGATGCGACTGCCGTGATCCATCTGGGAGACGGCGTGCGCGAGGCGGAGGATGCCGCCGCGTTTTTCCCCGAGCGCACCTTTTTCATCGTGCGGGGCAACTGCGATTTCGGCGCACATGACCTGCTCGCCCGGCGGGAAGAGACCTTCGGCGGCAAGCGCTTTTTCTTCACCCACGGGCACCTGTTCGGTGTGAAGGACGGGCTGTACACGCTGGCCTGCGCCGCACGGGAGTGCCGAGCGGACGTGGCGCTGTTCGGCCACACCCATCAGCCCGGCATCGAATACGACGACGGGCTCTATCTGGTCAATCCCGGCTCGCTGGGTGAGCGCGGCACCTTCGCCACGGTGGAGGTGACCCCCGCCGGCATCATGCCCGCCCTGCACCGGCTGTGACCCCCTTTTCCAGTCTATGCGGCAAACACAAAAACGGCACACGGGAGATTTCCCGTGTGCCGTTTTGAATTGGTATGTATTCAGCAATGCCGACGGACGATGGCTTCGGCCTCGTCCTGCTTTTTCAGCATATCCCGCACCAGTGCGAACTGGTTGCGTGCCCGCTCGAGATTGTGGCCGGGATGGGCGATGTGGAAATAGACATCGCCGTTGAGGTGGTCGGCCAGAAAGCGCGAGCCGCACTCCAGCGTCATCAGCACGGCGGAGGTGAACAGCAGTTCCCGCTCGCGTGCGGTGAGCGCCTCCCGCACCTCGGAGAGATACCCCGCGGTGAAGGCCTCGAACAGATCAAGGTCGAATTTCACCCGGTCGAGATCGGTGCAGTCCTCCGGCGCGGTGGAGGCACCGAACCGGATGGCATCGCCGAAATCGTGCAGGTAGGAGCCGGACATGACCGTGTCAAGATCGATCACGCACAGGCCGCGGCCGGTCGCATCGTCGAGCAGCACGTTGTTCAGCTTGGTGTCGTTATGGCTCACCCGCAGCGGCACGCTGCCGTCGGCGATGGCGCCCTCGATGGCGGCGGCCATCGGTGTCAGCGACCGCACGAAAGCCAACTCCTCCGCCACCTCACCGACATGTCCCGCCTTGTCGGCCGCGGCGGCGGCCTCCATGTCCCGCAGGCGCTTGGGGGTGTTGTGGAAATCGGGCAGCACGGTAAACAGACGCGCGGCGTCGAAATCGGCCAGCAGGCACTGGAACCGCCCGATCGCCTTGGCCGCCTCGAAGAGGATCTCCGGCGTCTTGCGGTCGGTCTCGCTGTGGGCGCCGCCTATGTACCGATAGGCGCGCCAGGTGCCCTCAGGCCCCTCATACAGCGCCTTGCCGTCCCGCGTTCTCAAAAATTCCAGCGTCTGCCGCGCGGGGTCCTCCCCGCGGGCGGCCAGCGTCTCGCACAGATGCGCCGTCACCGCAAAAATATTCTCCATCACCTCGTGGGGGTGGGGAAACACCGTGGTGTTCAGTTTCTGCAGCACGTATTTTTCCTCCACGCAATAGGTGGAGTTGATGTGCCCGTCGCCGAACGCGACCGGCGTACCGGTGATGCCGAAGCTGTCAAGGATCTGCTGCATGGTCATTGCCTCCGATCATGTTTTTTCTTCCCAGTCTTTATGCAAAACGGCCGCCGGCTTGATCGCCTCCCGGCCGAATCGGTCGCGTATGCCGTCCATCGCCGCGGCGATGCGGCTCTGCCGCTCGTAATCGTCCGGCGGCAGGTCATCGAAAAGCGAAAGCTGCTCCTCCTCCCGCCGGTCGGTCAGCCCGCCGGCAGTGACGGTGAGCATCCGCAAAGGAGCGGCCTCGCCCCACGAGGCGCGCACCAACTCCATGGCCGCGGCGGCGAGATCGCGCGCCAGATCGGTCGCACGGGAGAGCGTCTGCTGCCGCTGGATGGAGCGCAGGGAGGGCGATTTCAGCGTCACCTGCACCACCGTGGCGAACCGCCCGCTTTTGCGCAGGCGTGCGGCCACCGTATCGGCCAGCATCAGCACGCCGGTGGCGATCTCGTCATACCCTTTCAGGTCGCGCGGGAAGGTGAGCCCGTTGCCCACCGATTTCACGTCCCGCACCGCGCCGTAGGGCGCCACGGGGCTGTCGTCCAGCCCGCAGGCGTAATCGTGGATCATCTCGCCCATCTTGCCCAGCCGCGATGCCACGAACGCGCGGTCGGCCCGCGCCAGATCGCCGATGGTGCGGATATACATCCCCTCGAGCGTTTTGGCGGCGGCGTGCCCCACAAAGAGCAGGTCGCTCACCGGCAGAGGATATATTTTCGGCTCCACGTCCTCCCGCCAAAAGACGGTGGTGGCGTCGGGCTTTTTATAATCGCTGCCGAGCTTGGCGAACACTTTGTTGAAGGACACGCCCACCGAAATGGTGAGCCCCGTCTCCTTTTGCACCACGCGGCGCAGTTCGTCCGCAATGGTGGGGCCGTCGCCGAAAAGCAGACGGCTCGCCGTCACGTCCAGCCACGATTCGTCGATACCGAACGGCTCCACCATGTCGGTGTAGCGGGCATAGATGGCGTTGATCTGCGCGGAATACTGCGCATACAGGTCGTGATGCGGCGGCACGAGCACCAGTTCGGGACACTTCTTCTGTGCCTGCCACACCGTTTCGGCGGTGGTGACACCGCAGGCCTTGGCCAGTTCGTTTTTGGCCAAAATGATGCCGTGACGGCTTTCGGGACTGCCGCACACCGCCATGGGCACCCGCCGCAGGTTGGGGTTGCGCACGCTCTCCACCGAGGCGAAAAAGCCGTTGCAGTCGGCGTGCAGGACCGTGCGATCCGCCATGTTCTCTCTCCCCTCGCGGTATTCTATTTGATATAATATACCACTCTTTTTAAAAAAAAGCAAGTCCGCAAAAAAGATTGACAGGTGCGGCGAAATCGTATATACTGGAGCAAACTGTGGAAAATGAGGCGAGGACATGGCAATTCTCATCACCGGCGGCTGCGGGTACATCGGCAGCCACACCTGTGTGGAAATGGTCGGTGCCGGACGCGACGTCGTGGTACTGGACAATCTTTACAATGCAAAGCCCGAGACACTGCGGCGTGTGCAGGAGCTGTGCGGAAAAGAACTCCCGTTTTATCAGGCGGACATCCGCGACGAGGCGGCCCTGCGCGACGTGTTCCGCCGCCACGACATCGAGGCCGTCATCCACTTCGCCGGCCTGAAAGCGGTGGGCGAATCGGTGCAGAAGCCGCTGGCGTATTTCGACAACAACGTGGGCGGCACCGTGACCCTTTGCCGGGTGATGAACGAATGCGGCTGCAAGCGCATCGTGTTCAGTTCCTCCGCCACCGTATACGGCGGGCAGAACCCCTCCCCGCTCAAGGAGACGATGCCCACCGGCGCCGTCACCAACCCCTACGGCCGCACCAAATACATGATCGAAGAGATCTTAAAGGATCTGTGCGTCTCCGACCCCGAGTGGACGGCGGTGCTGCTGCGCTATTTCAACCCCATCGGTGCCCACGAGAGCGGCCGCATCGGTGAGGATCCCAACGGCATCCCGAACAACCTGATGCCCTACATCCTGCAGGTCGGGGTGGGCCGGCGGGAGAAGCTGTCGGTCTTCGGCGACGATTACCACACCCCCGACGGCACCGGCGTGCGGGACTACATCCATGTGGTCGACCTCGCGCTCGGGCATCTGAAGGCGGTGGACTACGCCATGACCCACACGGGCGCCGAGGCGATCAATCTGGGCACCGGCCGCGGCACGAGCGTGCTGGAACTGGTGCACGCCTTTGAAAAGGTCTACGGCAAGCCGCTGCCCTATGTCATCGCCCCCCGCCGTGCGGGCGATATCGACGTCTGCTTTGCCGAAACGGAAAAGGCCCGCCGGCTGCTGGGCTGGACGGCCGAACGGGACGTGGACGATATGTGCCGCGACGCATGGAAATGGCAATCGCTGAATCCGATGGGCTACGACGGCTGATAAACGACACGCATAGATCCCCTCCCTGCCGCATAGGGTTGTGGCAAGGAGGGGATCTTTTATGGTATTCGTGCTCAAGCGCCGACACATCGCCGTGGCGCTGCTGGTAGCGGCAGTACTCATCATGGTGCCGATAGCGGCGTCGCTGCCTGCGGCCGAGCAGACCGGCGGCAGCGTGACCAACTGGGGGCTCAGCTTTCCCGCCGAGGGGCAGCAGCCCATCGGCAATGCCACCGCGGCGGAACTGGCGCAGTATGACGCGTGGTTTGTGGGCGGGCAGCAGAAGGTGATCTACCTCACCTTCGACGCGGGATATGAAAACGGCTGCACTCCCGCCATTCTGGACGCGCTGAAAAAGCACAATGCCAAGGCCGCTTTCTTTCTGGTGGGCAACTATCTCGAGACCGCACCCGAACTGGTCTGCCGCATGGTGGAGGAGGGGCACACGGTGGGCAACCACACCTATCACCACCCGGATATGTCCGCCATCGGCACAAAGGAGTCCTTTGAAGCGGAGCTGACCGCCACCGAGGAAAAATTCCGTGAGATCACCGGGCAGGAGATGTCCCGCTACTACCGCCCGCCGCAGGGGAAATACAGCACGCAGAATCTCGCTTTTGCCAAGGAGATGGGCTACACCACCGTCTTCTGGAGCCTCGCCTATGTGGACTGGTATCAAAACGATCAGCCCACACCCGAACAGGCGTATGCCAAACTGATCCCCCGCATCCACAACGGAGCGGTGGTGCTGCTGCACAGCACCTCGCAGACCAACGCCGCCATTCTGGATGAGCTGCTCGGGCGGTGGGAGGCGCTGGGCTACCGCTTCGGCACACTGGACGAACTGACGAAGACCGAGGCCGCTTGAACACGACAGGCCGGGAAGATAATCCTTCCCGGCCTGCGTTTTTTATGCTGTGACCGCGAGGCCGCGGATGTCCGTCATCAGCGTCTCCACAAACCCGTTGCCGCCCAGACTGTGATAGGCGGCATAGAGTTCCTCGGCCGTGGCAAGGCAGTAGGGATCGATCTTCCCCTGCGCCACAGCCGCCGCGTGCAGCGACAGGATGCGATCCTTGAGCAGCGCCTTCTGCGCCGACTGCAGCACCCGGAACAACTCCAGATTGTGCCGCAGCACCCGGAAAGCGTAGCCCGCGAACGCCGTCATCGCCGCCGAGGCCAGCACCTGCAGTACGTCAGACCAGTTCATCGTCCTCACCCCCGTCACGTCGGAAGATCGTCGATCTTGCCGGCGTATTTCTGCAATATCAGCCGCGCATCGGCCGAGTTGATGTCACCGTCACCGTCCACATCACCCGCCGCGGCCGCCGCTTCATCAAGCGTCGCTTTGCCGGCGTAGGCCTGCAGCACCAGCCGCGCATCGGTCGAATCGACACGGCCGTCGCCGTTCACGTCGCCGGACGCGCGGTAGGGGTCGACGAAGGGCAGCCCCCAGATCTCACAGAAAGCGCGGGCGGTGTATGCCGCAAGCAGGCGCATATTGGCGTGCAGCCAGGCGGCATCCTCGGGGTTGTCGTGGAACACCAGTTCCTCGTAGATGCAGACGGCAGACGTCTGCAGGATCTCGTAAAGCTCGCTGTTCGTCTTGACCGTGACGGGATAGGGATAGATCAGGCGCCGCCATTTGGCCAGCGTCTCGGCCCACGCCCTGCCCGCGCCGGCGGGGAACACCATCGGCCGACTGCCCCGCGCCGTGCCGTCGGAGCCGTTGGTATGCACCACATAGTGCAGATCGGCTCCCCACGCGTTGCTCTCACGCACCGCGCGGGATACCCCCTCCGAACCGACCTTGTCGGCGCCGTTGCGCCGCCAGGCGATACCGCAGGCATCGAGGTAGGGGATCAGTTCGTCAAGGTATTCGTTCGCGTGGGTGTTTTCGGTGCATCCGGGCACCGCGCTGCACGGACGGTCGTTTCCGTGCGCCGCCGGTGAGAGATAGATCTTCGGCATCAGGCGGTCTCCTCCTTCGGGGCACATTCCGGCAATCCGCCGAGGCTGGTCAGCACCGACAGGATGCCCGCCAGCACCATGGCGGAGACCACGGCGAGCCAGTTCACGCCGGACAGCATGGCTTCGGTACCGATAGTGGCCACGGCCGTCTGCGCCATGGTGCGTACGGCACGGACGGCGGCGGCTTTGATCCACTTTTTGGTTTGGTTCTTCATAGCGTTGCTCCTTTCGGTAAGGGGCATCAAATGGTGAGCGAGGCCCAGAGCACGGCACACTCCGTGCCGGTCGTGTCGTATTCGTTCTCAAAAACGACGAGGCTGCCGAAATAGGGATCGGAGGTGGCGCCCGTCTGGCAGGAGATCCTCGCCGCCATCGGAGTATATCTGCTCAAATCGCCCCACTCCTGCTGCAGGCGTGCCGTACCGACGAACCAGCCGCCTTCGAAGAAATAGCTGCTGCTCTGCTGTGCGACATAGTAGTCCGGCAGCGGATGCAGTTCGGCCACGCCGATATTGTAGCAATCCCCCTCGGCGGCACTTTTGGAGAAGACCACCGTCAAAGTGGAGGTCGGCTTACAGTTCGCGAACACGCTCCACGGTGCGGGCGTATCGCCGGAAGGGACGGAGACCGAAAGCGTCTGCGGCATATCCGCCACCGTCAGCACGTCCGACGCGTAACTCCCCGTCTGCGGGGTGGAGCGCAGCCGCTTATCGGCGTTGTAAAGCGGTACGGCGCCGGCCGTCGGTGTGGCCGAGGCCGCACAGCCGCCGTCGGTGCCGTCGGTGCAGGCATAAAGATAGGTGCCCGTCGTTTCGGTCAGTTTATCCAGTTTATCGGCCAGTCCCTCCTGCACCGCTTCCACGGTGGGCACACAGTCGGTCACGGCGGAGGAACCCACCGTATCGGACACGTCCGCCGTGGTGAGCACCTTTCCGGGCATGGGGTTGATCCCGCCGTAGGCTGTGATCTGCCCCATGCTGTTCGACTGCGGGATGGTGCCGATTTCTCCCGTCTGCGACACGGTCAGCATGGTCTGCTGCGCGCCCGTGTGGGCATAGACCTCGGTGGCCGTGCCGTCGGTGTCTTTGGTCAGTTTATCGGCCAGCGCATCGGTGACGGCCTTCTGGCTCATCACCTTGGTGGTGCTCTGACCGTCGGTCTGCGCGATATCGGGTCTTACCTGCCCGAGATCCACGGTCGTTGACATATATGTCCCCTCCTTTAAATATCCACACACAGGTGGCCGTCATCGTTCACATAGAAATCCGGTGCCGCCTCGCCCTCATAGGTCAGCTGCAGATGCCCGGCACTGTCGATGGCAAAGGCGAACATCCAATTACCGGGGTCGCCCTTGTCCCCTTTCAGGTTGGCTGAGGAGGTGCCGGAGGCGGAGGTCACCGAAAGGGTGGTGCCGCTCCACGAATGGGTGCAGGACGTCCCGTCCGCCCCCCGCACGCAGCCGAGATACTGCCAGGTGTCCTCGCCGGTCATCTTATAGACAGTATATGCGCTCACGTTGAAATAGGCATCGCCCGGTCGGGCACCGGCCACCGTGGCCGTGATGGCGGACCCGGTGCCGCTCACCGCCGTGCCGAACCACCAGGTGGCGCCGTCAAAATCGCCGTCGTCGCGCTGCTGCAGCAGCGTGGCGGCGGCCTCGTCCGCGCCGTCGGCGGCGGCCAGACAGTCGGCGATGAGCGCCGAAAGGCCCCGCCCGGGGAAATCACGCCATACGGCCGGCTCCCCGTCACGCGAATCGAAATAGAGATATCCCACCGGACTGTAGGTCACCACCGTCTCCGGCAGGCCCTCGCCCGCGGTGGTGGCCGCCGCCAGCCGGATCTCGGCCAGTCCGCCGGCCATCGTCCAGGCAAACGGCAGCGGCACCGTCACCGTCTGGGAATCCACCTCCAGAAACGGGGTGGTGTCAAACGCGCCCGCACCGTCGATGTATTCCGCCCGGACAAGGTAGTCCGCCTCGATCCACGCCGTCGGCAGAGTGAACACCACCGCGGTGGCCTGGTGGTCGCCCTGTACCCCCGCATGCTGCGGCGTATTCGGCACCAGCACGGAGCCGGAAAAGGAAAATTGCACTGTATTCATGTGGGCTCACGTCCTTTCACTTGATCTTCACGCCCTTGGCCGCGGCAGACAGCTCCGCCTTATACCGGGCGGTCGCGGCGGTCTGATCCGCCTTGTAGCGCGCCGTTTCGTCGTTCAGCAGCGCCTTGTAGCGGCTGTTCGCCTGCGTCTGTGCCGCATTGTAGAGCGTGTTGCCTTTAGCGGCAATGTCGTTCGCGGCAGACGCACGCAGTTTGGCCGCGCTTTCGTCACGGCTGCTCTGCTGTTCGGCCAGCCATGCGGCCAGCTTCTGCGCGATCTCGGCCAAGGCCGCCGCCTGTTCGGCCGTCACGGCGGCATCGCTTTCCGCCTTTTGCCGGTCGGCCGCCGCCAGTGCCGCCGTCTTCAGGCCGGAGGCCGAGAGCCCCCACTCCGAAAGCTGCCGCTGCCAGCGGCGGCGGTTCACCTCCCGCTGCCACGCGTTATCGGCATATCGACTGACCGACCCGGCACGCGTCTGCCGCTGCTGTGCGGCCGACTGCCGCCGCTTATCCGCCGCGGCGACCTCATCTGCCATCTGCAGCTGCCGGATCTCCTCCTCTGCCGCCGACTGCCGGGCGGCCGCGTATTGTGCCGTCTGCGCGGCGGCATCGGCCAGTGCCGCGCGCTGCACTTCCTCAAATGTGATGGCCACGCATCATATCCCCCTTCACCGTTTCATTGGCCATATCGTAGCACACCGTCAGCGTGCCCACCGCCACGGCGCCCTCGAAAGAGAGCCGCAACCCGAACCGCCGCGTGCGCGCCACATGCGGTGTCCAGCGGCAGGGGCGCCAGAAGCCGGTGTCGGTGGCCGTCCGGGCGCCGACCGCGACCGGGCGGACGGCCGCGTGTGCCGCCTCGTCGGTCAGCCATGTGGCATCCACCGTACACGGCTCCCGGGCGCCGACCTCCAACTGCACATCCCGCACGGTCTTGCACACATCCGGGCGACCCATGTCGTAGATGCCGGTGGAAAGACTGCTTTTGATCGGCTGCTCGTGCGGCATACCACCGGGCAGAAGCACCTTGTCCACCGTGCCGCCCAGCAGATAGCTGCGGCCGCTCAGATCCACCGCCGTCACCCGGCCACCCACGTTCACGAGCCGTTCCGCCAAAATCTGCACCGGGACCTGCCAGCGGTACCACGTCATGCCGCGCTGCGCCAGTTCATCCCCCGTGGAAAAGGAGGAGAGCCGCTCAAAAGCGGTGTCGGCATAGCGGAACAGCCAGATATCGAGGCCGACAGCCAGCAGGTACCACCCCTCATAACAGACGGCGGTAGCCGCACGCAGTGTCAGCACCGGCTCCTTTTGCAGGGCGGAAGACACCATGCCGGAGAGTTCCCGCACCGTGCAGCCGCTGTAGGCGTTGCCGGCCAGCAGGGTGTACACCTTGCCTTCACCGGTGAGCCACACCAGCCGGTTGCGGCACAGACGCAGGGTATCCGGACAGTCACAGCCGATCTCGTTGTGCAGCGGCGAGAGGGTGAAGCAGGCCTCGGCCAGTTCGGCGTCCGCCTGCCGGTACATATAGGAGGCCGCGTAAATTTCGTGCTCCTTGAACACGATCAGCCGTTCGCCCTGCTTGCCGAAGGCCGTCACCGCCTGTGAGGGCTCCCCCACCGCCACATAGTTGGAGGCCGGAAAATAGAGCGGCTGCTCCACGGCGCTCCAGTAGATGCGCTCGGGGAAGAGTGGATTGCCGCCCGCGAACAGGCGGTTGCCGCCGAGCAGACCGCTGTTGGTGCCGCCGAAAAAGCAGCCGAACCGCATCTGCCCGATCAGCGAGGCGTCCTCGTCCTCGGTACAGGCGGTGACGGTGAGCCCGTCCGACACCCCCGAGGCGGGCGGCGCGACGGGCGTGTCCTCGTCATCCGTGAACCACAATAGCCGGCGGGCATGGGAGCAATGCAGCTGCATCCCGTCGCTCTGCACCGTCTCCTCCGCGTCCTCACCCACCGGGATCACATGACGCACCGACACCCCGTTCGCGTTCACGCAGTCCACCGTGATGGGGTAACTTTCACTGAGCGTATCCACCGGCAGGTGAAAGAAGCGCCCCTCCCCGCCGGTGGTGTAGCGCGCCCGGAAAGCGGGGGTGAGCAGATTGCGCTCCTCCGGCCGGGCGGCGGCAGGCGGCGTATCGGTGACGTAATAGGTGCCCTGCCCGCCGGTGAGCAGCAGCGGCACATACACCATATCGGCCAGCGACTGATACCCCCCGGCGGCCAGCGGCGCCCACGCGCTGCCGTCCCCCAAAAAGAGGATGGTGCCGTCCCCCGCTCCGCCCGGCCAGCCGGCGAGCCGTTCGGGGGTGCAGCACACCCGCCAGAAATTGTTCTGCCGCACGATGAGCGACTGCGGATTTTCCCGCCGGGTGCCGTCCTCCAGAAACTCGCCCGTGTAAAGCGCCACGCCGTTTTGCCGGGTCACGAAGCGGGCATCCGCGCCGGGGAGATAGGTGCGGGTGCCGTACTCCGAAGCGGCATCCGCCACCCGCAGCGCGGGACGGCTGCACAGCACGTCATCGTGCCACCACAGGTTCACCGCCGCGGTCAGCTGATCGTCCGCCACCTCGCTGGGCAGCGCGCGCAGATTCAGGCCGCCCGAAAGCGCCTTGACCGTCATGCGGCCGCGCCGTCCCCGCCCGATGGAGAGATATCTCATTCTCCCCACCCCGCTCCCGGCAGCACATCACGGCGCCGCACCGGGCGGCGCTGGGCGGCGCGCTTCTGATTGTACAAAGCGGCAAACAACTGCTGGTTGTCGCCGTCGCTCTCGGTCTGTGCCACCAGCATGGCCACGCCGTAGGGCGCCGCGTCATGCACACAGCGTGCCGAAAGCTGCAGCGGCTCCTCCAGATGGGTGAGCTCGCGAAACTCGCCGCGATGCTCTGCGAACCACAGATCCCCGTAGATCTGATTGACCAGCGGCAGCGCCCGCTTGAACAGTTCGGCATACTGCTGCCCGTCCAGACGGCCGTTGGCATCGGTGTAGTTGAGCAGGCGCATGGCCCGCTCCCACACATCCCGTCCTGTTTTCATCGGAAAGCCTCCTTTCCCGATCCCGCGCAGGGCGGGGCGCCCCCGGCGCCCCACCCGCGGCAGGAGTCATCAATAGACGTAGGCGTAGATACCGGCCGCCATGCTGTTGCGGATGAACAGATCGTAGTAGAGGCGGTAGTCGAACTTCCACGCATCGGCGTTCAGGTTCTGCGTGGGGTCGAAAGTGCGCACCTGATCGGTCTTTTTCACCAGCGAGGCGGCGCGCTTGGGCATCACCAGCAGACCGATGTCGTCGGCGTCCTCATCGGCGACGAAGCCGCCCGCCTCCTCGCCGCTGGTGGTGCCGTCATAGAATTCGTAGGCCGTCTTCATGCGGCTGTCCGGCACCGGCAGGATCGCCACGCCGTTCACGGAGGTGACACGGGTGGTCATCTCGCCCTTTTTGAAATCGCTGACCGTCAGCACACGCTCCAGTTCGGCGGTCGTCTGCAGCGCCTTCCACATGGTGGAATCGACGAAGGCGACCAGTTCCTCGTCATAGCCCACGGCGTCCTGCACCTTGCCGATCGCATTGCACAGCATGGAATAGGCCTGCGAAGCGGGGGTGCCGGTCACCGTCTGCTCCTTGGTCACCGCATAGGAAGCCAGCTTGGACAGGCAGTAGGCATCCACCTCCGGCACCACCTTGGTGCGGACGAATTCGCCCATGATCTGCCCGGCGAGGTCGGCGATGCCGGTCTCGTCGTTGTCCTCACGGTCGAGCTGGAAAGAACGGCCGCGATCCATGCTCAACACCACGGGGGTGTTGCTCACGGTGATGGTGCCGCCAACGAAGCCGCTGTCGCGGTCGTAGTCGCCCAGACCGGACACCTCCAGTTCGGGGATGATGACCGTCTTGGCCCCGACAAAACGGGCCTTCAGGCCGTTATCGGCCAAAAAACCGGTCACCGGCTTCTGCACCACCGCCTTGTCCAGTTCGCTCATCATAGTCGAAGAAAACGCCAAAGAATTGCTCATGTTCCTGTCTCCTTTTCTTTTTCACATAGGTGTCATGCCAGCGCCGACCGGAATGCCCGGCTGAACGCCGACTCCTTCGGATCCGGCTCCTCGAACCTGCCGCCCATCGGCCCGGCCGACCGGGCGGCGGCCGCCTGCTGCAGCTGTTCCTGCCGGTTGGCGGCGTACCATTCCCGCAGATACGCGTCCAGCAGGGTGATCCCCTCCTTCATGGCGTTGTCCACCACTCTCTGGGGCACATCCCCCACCTGCCGGAATTCCGGCACCTGCGCCGAAAGCACATCGAATTCCGCTGCCAGACGACCGGTGGTGCGTTCTTCCGCCTGCTTGCGGCGGGTCTCCACGTGCTGCTGCCAGCGGGCACCGTCGTCCCCGCTCTGCTGCAGCAGCGCCTCCACCAGCGCGTCCTCCGGCACGCCGTAAAGCGATGCCGCATAGCTCAGCTTGTCCCCGATATCTGCGCCCTGCCAGAACGGCGCCGTCTCTTCTGCAGTGTCACACTCGCCGTTGATAGCGGCAGTCTCTGCACCGGCCGCCGCCTCCATGATCGTCTCTTCCATGTGTACTCCTCCTTTTTATGTCACGTCTGCGTTGGCACCGCATCCCCCCTTTCGGCGAGCGGCGATCACATATATCAAAGCGGGAGCAGGGCCCGCTTTTCCCGGATCAGCCCGTCCAGATTGGGCACGATGCCCTTGGGCAGACGGGTGAGGTACTGCACCTCGTCCAGTATGCCGCGGTCGAACAGGCGGCCGAGCGTGTCGATGGATTCCGCCTCGCCGAAAACGGTGGCCGCCCCCACGTCCACCCGGGCGCGGATCAGCAGTTCCGCCAGTTCGCGGCCGTTGAAGGGCAGATACCATGTGCCGTCGGCGGTGGCGACCCGCAGTGCCCGGCTGCCGTACTGGCAGACCCAGAATTCCGCCCACTGACGGGCGATCTCCTCCACAAAGCGGTTGAAGCGGTTCTGCACCATGGTCAGCGGCATCAGCGCCGCCTCGCGCACCGCGATGATGGCCGAAGTGTTATCGGGCTGCACATCGCCCAGCATGGCGCTGTTGACGCCCGCCTGCGACATGGTGTTGTTCACCAGATTGGTCACCGCCGCGCTGAAGATCTGTCCGGCCGCCGGCGGTGTGACATACCGCACCGCGCGATCCACGTCGTCACCGGTGCCGAACACCTCCAGCACCTGACCGGGATCGTTGGTGATGGGCTGGGTCACGACGTCGCCGTTCACCAGCATGATCGGCATACCCGCCGCCATGGTCGCCCACACCCCCGCCGTCATCGCGCGGTTGATGGCGATCTGGTTGGGGATGAGGTAAGGGATCTCGCTCTCGCCGTACACACAGCCGCGGCGGCTCTCCCAGCGGAAAGCGGCCAGCGGATACAGCCGGATGCCCAGCCGCCACGCGGGACGCACCGTCACCCCGCGGCAGACCTGCATCGCCATCACCTCATATTTCGTCCCGTCCGCGTTCCACGCTTTCCAGAAGCGGGTGAGCAGGGTGGCCTTGCCGTCCGGCTCACCGTTCTCGCCGCGCCGTTCGCTGTCGGGCAGGATGCGCGCCGCCTGCTCGCGGGATACGCCCCAGCGCAGGGCGGCACGGCGCAGTTCCTCCACCGGCTTCCGCTGTGCCACGAGGATGTACGGCTGCTCCTGCACCTCCTCGGTGGCCGGATCGCCGAAATAGACCTGCTCCACATCCAGCACCTCGCAGGCGATGTCGCCGCGGATGCGGGTGCGGCCGTCCGCCGCCGTCTGCCCGGTGGGGATGCGCTCATCCCAGTAGGTGTAGACGATGCCGGTGCCGGTCACATAGGCGTTGCGCAGGGCGCGGTCGCGCAGACCGTCCAGATCCACCCGCTCGGCCGTGGTGCGGAAATAGTCCGACAGCCCCGTCATGATGAGTTGGGTGCGGATATCGCCGCCCGTTTCGGCCAGCACCGTGTCCGGCTGCTCACCGGCAGCCATGCGGCGGCGCATCTGCTCCACCGCGTCCCGGACCTCACGGGTATCGGCCACGCCGTCGGCGCTGTAGTTCACCGCCACCGACGCCGCCCCCACGATCGCCTGCTTATACTCCCCGATACGCTTGATCACGTTGTAGCGCACCAGCGGCCGGTCACCGCCGCAATGGGCGCCGTGCCACTGATCCCCCACATAAAACCGCTCGTTGATGCGGTTCTGCTCATACATGCCCCTTTTGCCGAGCGCGCTTTTGCAGCGGATACCTTTTTCGTATTCCGCAAACACCTGCTCCGGCGAAGGGGCGATCCGTTTTTCCTCCACGATATGCCTCCTCTCACTTTTCCGCTTTTTCCATCTCGCTGCCGTCGTAGTTTAAGAAGTTATACCACTCCTGCACCGCGCCCGGCACCGTGGGCACCGATGACGGCGCCGGCGCCGCCTTTTCCGCCCGTGTGCGCACGGGTGTGCGGCGCGCCGCCCAAAAGCCCAGCCGATAGAGCACGATGCCCAGCGCCGCGCCCAACAGACCGCTCACAAATGCCGCTGCCATTCCTCTCACCTCCTTTTACACCGTCCAGCCGCCGTGCACACCGCCCGTCACCCGCGAGGCACGGGCATGGGGCACGTCCTCCATCGCGTAGCGCAGGGCGTCCATCAGGTGGTTGCTGCGGTCGGCCGGGCGGTTGCGCCCGCTGCCGCTCTCGTCCGTCTCCCACACATAGGCGGCCAGTTCCGCCGCCGTGTGGACGCACCGCGGATGCACCATCAGGCGGTATTCCTGCAGCCGCGCGATCCCGTGCAGCACGCTGTCCGCCCCCTTTTCGGCCGGTACGATCCGCCGGATGCCCAGCCGCCGCAGGTCGTCGTTGGATTTCGGCTCGGCCGAATCCGCCCGGATGCGCTCCTTGGCGAACCCGTGCGCCGTGATCTCGGCGGCGATATCGGTGTTCAGCATCCGGGTGCGGTAAAATTCGTCGTAGATATACACCGTCTTCTCCGCCTCGTCCACCGCCGCCGCGATGAAGGCGGTGGGATCGTTGGTGTAGCCGTAGTCCAGCCCATACACGTGCCGCACCCGTTCGGGCAGCGCCTGCGGGTCAAAATCGGCCACCTGCCACCGCTCGAACACCAGTCCCTCGGCCGTCCCCCACTCGCCCAGCCCCGCCACCGCATACTGCCGCGGCCGCTCCTGCCGCATCCGCTCGTAAAGCGCGCGGTCGGTATCGTCCAGGAACTCGTTGGTGAGATAGGTGGTGGTGATGGCCAGCACATCCTTACGCGGGGTGTCGAAAAACCGTTTTTTCAGCCAGTGCCCCTCGTTCCACGGGTTAAAGGTGATGGTCGTCTGCTTGAAGAGCGGCGGCTCCACCGTGCCGCGCGGTACCGAGAGATCCAGTTTGTCGAACGCCTCCTCGCTGGGCAGTTCGAAGGCCTCCTCCACCCACACCCAGCAGAGCACCCCGCGCTCCACCGTGGTGGAGGCGAGTTTTTCCGCGTTGTCGAAGCCGCGAAAGAGGATTCGCTGCCCGGTGGGGCGATAGCACAGTTCCAGCGGCGTGTGACTGCTGCTCCACAGGTGCTCCACCCCCAGCCGGCGGATGGCCCAGCGCAGTTGGGCAAAGGTGGAATCGGCGTGGGTGCGGTAGACCTGCCGCACCACCAGCAGGTTGGCGTCGGGGTATTTCATCATGTGATAGATGAACCACAGCGCGGCCGTACTGGACTTTTTGGACGCCTTGCCGCCCTTCACCACGCGGTAGCGCTTGCGGCAATGCCAGAACTCGCTGTAGCCGGCGCCCACCACATCCGGCAGATAGGTCGTCATGTCTGCGCGGCATAGGGGCGCATCTGCATGATCGCCTCCTCCATCTCGTCGATCTCCTCCTCCAGCACCGCCAGCCGCCGCCCGCAGCAGCCCAGTTCACGCCAGACCTCCTCCCGGCGGCGGTAAAGCCCCGCCAGTGCCTGCCGGTATTCCTCCAACATCTTGTTCAGTCCCATATCCGTCTCCTTTTTACACATCTTCTTCTCCCCGGAAGATCACCGGCTCGGTCGGCGCGGCAGTCTCCCCGTCGCCGTACCCGGCGTACTGTTTCAAATACATCATATGCATATTGGCGCTGCTGCCGCGTGTCAGGGCATATTCGACCACGCTGGCGGTCGCCTGCTGTGCCGCCCGGCGCACCGCTTCCACCGCCTCGCGCCCACCGGCCGGCGGCCGGTAATCCTCCGCCAGATACCGCCGAAGCGCCGTCACCGACATACCCAGTTCGGCCGCCAGCCGCTCCACCGTGAGCGGCACCTTGTTCTCGGCGGCATAGGCGGCGGCACGCGCCAGCGCCTCTTCCACCTGCTGCGGCGGGCGCCGTTCCAGTTTTTTCATCCGTTCCCTCCTAAAATTTGCACTGTGCAAATTCTGTCGAAAAAATTATCTGTCCGTCTGTGCGCCCATCAGCAGCACCAGCGTATCTCCGTCCGCCGCCGCGCTTTTCAGCGTAAAATATCCGCAGAGATACACCTCCTCGCGCAGATCGTCAAAAGGGCGTTCCACCGCCCCCGCCGTGTCCGCATACACCAGCACCGGTGTCTCCTGCGGGCAGCTTGCCGCCGCACGGCACAGTTCGGTCGTTGTCACGGCAGTTGTCACCTCCAAAATTGCATAATGCAAATTCGCTGTAAAAAAGAAACGAACATTTGTTCGTTCTATTTTCAGTATAGCCCATTTTTTCGGTTTTGTCAATACATTTCGCAACTTTTTATTGCGCCGACCCCATTTTTGTGTTAAAATGAATGCAATATAACGAAGGAGGGATCCGCATGACAGACACATTTGCCCACCGTCTGCACCTTTGCCGCGAAGAGTCGGGCGAAACGCTGGAGCAGATCGGCACGCTGGCGGGTGTCAACCGCTCCACCGTGCTGCGGTGGGAGCGCGGTGTCACCACGCGGATCAACCACCCCACCCTGCTGCGGCTGGCACAGCACTTTTCGGTCGACCCGGACTGGCTGGCAGGCGAGGATGTGCCCCGCCGCCATGAGGACTGGTGGCAGGAGACCCCCGTCGTCACGATGGCCGAGCTGACCGGGCAACTGCCGCAGGGGGGCACCGCACTGCACCAGCGGCCGGTGGAACTGCCCTGGGGCAGTGAGTGCTTCTGGCTGCGGGTGGAGGGGAACGACATCGCCCCCCTCATCCACGACGGCGATCTGGTGCTGGTGCAGCCGCAGCCCATTATCGAGAGCGGCCGCTATGCGGTGGTGACGCTGGACGGGCAGGAGAGCCTCATCCGCCGGGTCGACTACGGCGCCGACTGGATCGAACTGCGCGGTCCCACGGAACAGATGCCCGTTCTCCGGCTGGAGGGGGCGGCACTCGGCCGCCTGAAGGTGGTCGGGCCGGTACTGGAGTGTAAGCACCGATTCGTGTAAGTGGCAAGGATTTGCGTGAACGAAAGCGGGAAAACATGAGGATCGAACCTGTAAAATATGATTTAAACGGACATGCACTGGTATTTCGAAACGCGGAAACCGGTGATGCCGAAATGTTGCTTCCATACTTAAAAAGGGTGTGCGGCGAAACGCGGTTTTTATCGCGTGAAGCGGACGAGTGTAAGGATCTTACCGTCGAACAGGAGAAGGCCTTCGTAAGCAGTCATACAGAGAGCGATCATGCCTGCCTTATACTGGCTGAGCTTGACGGTGAATACATCGGTAACGCTTCTTTTGATACTGCCGGAGGGAGCCGCCGCAATGCTCACAGGGCCGATATCGGGATCGCTTTGTATCTTGACTATACCGGTATGGGCGTCGGCAAAAAATTGTTTTCGTTAATCATGGAGACCATTAAAAAGTGCGGATTTGAAGCAGCCGAATTGACGGTAGTGGAAGGAAATGACCGTGCCATTCATCTGTATGAATCATTCGGTTTTACAGAGACAGGCCGTATTCCCCGTGCCAACAAATACGATGACGGCACATATGCAGATGATATTTTTATGGTCAAAGCGCTTAAATAACTGATCCCCGGCTTTCACTGCATCAAGAGACGAAAAAAACCGCCGAAAATCCGGCGGGTTTCGCTTTGTAAAACGCTTTCTGTGCGGCTGTGCCATTCGGCACAGCTGCTTTTCTTTTATGTATTTATCAGTTCATCAGCATGGTTTTGAGCAGTTCATACGCGAACACATCGTGCATCTCGCGGCAGGGGTGGTTGATGTCGTTGCACAGCAGCGCCGTGGTGTCCGCGCCGGCAGCCGCCATGGCCTGCCAGACGGCATAGCAGTCGCACACCGGGATCTGCCGCGCGGCAGCCGCCGCTTTGGCCCCCTGCACACACAGTTCCAGTGCCCGGACGTGATCGGCGGTGCAGGCACGCTCGGCCGTCGCCCGCAAAAGGGGATCGTGGATATGCTCGGCCACCCGGGTGCCGATCATGTTCGGGGTGAGGAATATGCACTCCGCCCCGTGTGCCTGCACGGCATCGAAGATGGCGGACATATTCTGCACATACTCGTCCACGAATTCCGTACCGCGGTTGCAGTCGTTGAGCCCGAAGCAGACCACCACGAGATCGGGGTCGAACCGCAGCACGTCCCGCTCCAGCCGCGCCAGGCCCTGCCCCGACGAATCGCCGCTGACACCGGCGTTGATCACATTGACCGCCGCGGCGGGGTAGATCCGCCCCAGCATCTTTTTCAGCCGGGCGTGATAGGCCGACTGCTGCTCGTAGACAGGGAGCACCCGTCCGGTCGCCTCGTGGGTATACAGCTCAAAGCAGCCGTGGGTGACGCTGTCGCCCAAAAAGGCGATGGTCACCGGTTGTGCCCCGCGCGCATTGGCCTGCCGCGCCCTCAAAAGTTCCATGATCTTCATATCTGTTGCCTCCCAAAATATCCGCGCCCGCAGGCGCCGTTATATGTCACGGTGCAGCGTCACCTCGCCGGCGGTGAGCACCCGCTTGCCCCCGTTTGGCAGCCGCACCCGCAAACCGCCGTCGTCGGTCACGCCCAGCACGTCGGCCTGCCGGGCGGCCGACTGTTCAAAAAACGTCACCCTCTGCCCCACGAGCACCTGACGTGCCCGGTAACCGGGCAGATATTCCCGTGCGGCGAGCGCATCGGCAAAAACGCCGAAGCGTTCCAGTATCTGCATCGCCAGCCGGTCAGCGACGCCCTCCTGCGGCGCGGGGAGCAGCGTCCCCGCGATATCCCGCACCTCGGGCGGGAACCCGCCGGGCGGCGGGGCCACATTCACCCCGAAGCCGACCACGGCACAGCAGTCACCGCTGCCGGGATCGGTCACCGATTCGGCCAGGATACCGCACACCTTGCGGCCGTCCAGCATCAGATCGTTCACCCATTTGATGCCCACCGGGCGGCCGCAGAGAGCCTCGGCCGCCTCGGCCGCCGCCGTGGCCGCCGCCACCGTAAGCAGCGCCCGGTCATCGGTCCGGGCGGCACGGCGCAGCAGCACGCTCATGTAAAGCCCCCCGTCGGGCGAGAAAAAGGTGCGCCCCAGCCGGCCGCGGCCGCCCGTCTGCCGGGCGGCGATCAGCACCGTGCCCTCCGGCGCACCGGCGGCGGCCATCTGCTTGAGCACCGTGTTGGTGGAGGTGACCTCCTCTGCCCGCTCGATCGTCCAGCGCATACCGCCGCCCCCCTTCAAAAAAAGACCGGCCACCCGCGGGTGACCGGGTCGGGTTTATTCCTTGTAGCCCAGCGTGCCGTTGGCGGCCGCTTTCAGATAGGCGTTGATGAAGCCGTCCAGATCGCCGTCCATCACCGCGCTGATGTTGCCCATTTCGAAGCCGGTACGGTGATCCTTGGCCAGCGTGTAGGGCATGAAGACATAGGAGCGGATCTGACTGCCCCATTCGATCTGCGCCTGCGCGCCCTTGATATCCTCGATCTTGTCAAGATGCTCCCGTTCTTTGATCTCGAGCAGCTTCGCTTTGAGCATATTCATGGCGGTATCGCGGTTCTGGAACTGGCTGCGCTCGGTCTGGCAGGCCACCACGATGCCGGTGGGGATGTGGGTCAGACGCACGGCAGACGAGGTCTTGTTGATGTGCTGACCGCCGGCACCGGGGGAGCGGAACACGTCCATCTTGATATCCTCCGGACGGATATCCACCTGAATGGTGTTGTCCAGTTCGGGCATGACCTCCACCGCGGCAAACGAGGTGTGCCGGCGGCCGGAGGCGTCGAACGGCGAAATGCGCACCAGACGGTGCACGCCCGCCTCGGCCTTCAAAAAGCCGTAGACATTCTCGCCCTCGATCATGATGCTGGCACTCTTGATGCCCGCCTCACCGCCGTCGAGATAGTCGAGGATCTTATAGGAATAGCCGTGCCGCTCTGCCCAGTGGGTGTACATGCGGTAGAGCATGGAGGCCCAGTCCTGTGCCTCGGTGCCGCCCGCGCCCGCATGGAAGGAGAGGATGGCGTTGCGCTCGTCATATTCGCCGGTGAGCAGCGTGGCCAGACGCTGCTGCTCCATGGTGGAGGCGATGCCGTCCACGGCGGCGGTGCACTCCTCCAGCAGCGACTCGTCCTCCTCCTCGTCGGCCAGTTCGATGAGAGTCACGGTATCGTGATAGGACTCGACCAGTCCCTCATAGGTGTGGATCTTGTCCTTGATGCGGGCGGCCTTCTGTGTGACCTCCTGCGCGCGCTCCATATTATCCCAGAAGCCGTCCTCGGCGGCGCGCATATCGAGTTCTTCCGCTTCCACGCGCAGCTGCTTGAGACCGATGGCGTTCGCGAGATCTTCTATATCGGGCCACAGCCCCTCTAATTTCAGTTTCAGTTCTTCAAATGCCAGCATAATTATACCCCTTATTTACCGTATCGTGATTAGTATACCGAATTTTTCCCGTTTTGTAAAGGGGTCACGCAACTTTTTTCTGCGCGGTGCGCCGCCCGAAAACCGGAGGGGCTGACCCCGCAGCGGGTGCGAAAGGCGTGAGAAAAGACAAACACATCCTCATACCCCACCGATTTGGCGATCCGCGCGATGTCGTAATCGGTCTTGATCAGGTAATCGCAGGCCGCCTGCATTTTCACATCCAGAATGAACTGCTGGGTGGAGCAGTCCCGGTGTTTTTTGAAGAGCGCCGTGAGATAACTGCGGTCGACATTCACCTGTGCGGCCACCTCCTCCACCGTGATGCGGCGGTAGAGATACCGCCGCACATAGGCCTCCGCCTCCTCCACATACCGCCGCCCCGCATCGGGACGGGCGGCACTGCCGCGGCTGTCCTGCTGCAGCGCGTCCAGCAGGCGGTACATCTCCATGATCTGCGCCGGCTCGGTGCTCTGCGCACCCGGCCGGATGAGGCGATCCATGCAGGCGGAGACCTGCGCCCCCACCCCACGCACCGGGTGGCGGTCGGTCAGGCCCGCCGCGGCAAAGGCCTCGTCCAGCCCGCTGCCGAGCAGCCCCACCCACTTATACGTCCACGGGTCGGCGCGGTCGGCCTCGTAATAGGTGCTGACATAGGGCGGGATGAAGAACACCTCCCCCGCGCCCGGCGTGTAGGTCTGCCCGTGGATGCGGTAGAGCCCGTGTCCCCGCTCGACATAGTGCAGCAGCCAGTAGTCGCGGATATAGGGGCCGAAGCTGTGCCCCGGCTCACATTCCTCGAATCCGTTTTCCATCCCCGTGATGAGTGTGCCGGTGTGAAAAGCGTAATCCCATTTTTCCATTTCTTTTCCCTCCCCCAAAAAAATATCACATTTTCACATATGATGCAAGCATTTTCGCATTTACAGCCTGTATTTTTTAGGGTATGATGAAGAAAACCCCGGTTTCATATTCACAAATCAAAGGAGTGTTCGGCAATGAAAGTGACCTTTATGGGTGCGGGCAGCACCGTCTTTGCCAAAAACGTGCTGGGCGACACCATGATGTCGGAATTTATGCATGACGTGGACATTGCGCTCTACGATATCGACGGCGAGCGTCTGGCCGAGAGCGAACTGCTCATCAACGCGCTCAACGAGAACGTCAACGAGGGGCGCGCCACGGTCAAAGCCTATCTGGGCGTGGAAAACCGCAAGGAGGCGCTGCGCGGCGCGGACTTCGTGGTCGATGCCATTCAGGTGGGTCTGTATGAGCCCTGCACCGTCATCGACTTTGAGGTGCCCAAAAAGTACGGCCTGCGGCAGACCATTGCGGATACGCTGGGTATCGGCGGCATCTTCCGCGCCCTGCGCACCATCCCCGTACTGGCCGATTTTGCCGAGGATATGCAGCAGGTCTGCCCCAACGCGTGGTTCCTCAACTACACCAACCCCATGGCCATGCTGGCCGGGTATATGCAGCGGTACACCAACGTCAAGACCGTCGGCCTGTGCCACAGCGTGCAGGTCTGCTCGCAGGGGCTCTTTGACACGCTGGGCATGAAGGTGGACGGTTACAGCGACCTCATCGCGGGCATCAACCACATGGCGTGGCTGCTGGACATCCGCGATGCCAAGGGCAACGACCTCTATCCCGAGATCCGCCGTCTGGCGCTCGAAAAGCTGGAGAATGACAAAGACTCCCTCAACCTCGTCCGCCTCGACTATATCCGCCGTCTGGGCTACTACTGCACCGAGAGCAGCGAACACAACGCGGAGTACAACCCCTTCTACATCAAGTCGAAATACCCCGAGCTCATCGAGCGGTACAACATCCCGCTGGACGAATATCCCCGCCGCTGTGTCAACCAGATCGCCGGCTGGAAGAAGCAGAAGGAGGAACTGATGAACGGCGGCAAGGTCACCCATACCCGCAGCCGCGAATATGCCTCCCACATCATGGAGGCCATGGTCACCGATACACCCTATAAGATCGGCGGCAACGTGCTGAACACCGGCCTCATCACCAATCTGGTGAAGGATGCCTGTGTGGAGGTGCCCTGCATGGTGGACGCCCACGGCATCCATCCCACCGTGGTGGGCGATCTGCCGGTGCAGCTCGCGGGCATGAACATGACCAACATCAACGCCCAGCTCATGACCATCGAAGCGGCCGTCACCCGCCGCCGCGAGGATATCTACCGCGCCGCCATGCTGGAGCCGCACACCGCCGCCGAGCTCTCCATCGACGATATCGTGCATATGTGCGACGATCTGATCGAGGCGCATCAGGCCGCGGGATATATGAAAGAGTACCGCTGACGCGCTTGACAAATGCCGCGATATCCGATATACTGAAAGCCACAAAGCCGCATCAGCGGAGGGGGCTTCGCAGACAAAGCTGCGAAGCCCCCTCCTTTTTCTTAAAAGGAGGCCGCACCATGTCCGCACCGTTCAGAGTTCCGGTCAACACCGCTTCCCCCTATGAAGTCACGGCGGGGACGGGTCTGCTCCCCCGCGCGGGCGAATGGCTCGCCGCCCTTCACGCCCCCTGCACGACGGCGCTGGTGGCGGACGACACGGTGGACGCCCTGTACGGCGACACGGCGGCCGCCGCTCTGGAGCAGGCGGGCTTTACCGTCTGCCGCTTCACCTTCCCCCACGGGGAGGAGAGCAAAACGATGGGCACCCTCGCCGCGCTGCTGGAATTCCTGGCCGACCGCGCCCTCACAGGGGGCGATCTGGTGGCGGCGCTGGGCGGCGGGGTAACAGGCGATCTCGCGGGATTTGCCGCCGCCGTCTACCGGCGGGGCATCCCTTTTGTGCAGATGCCCACCACCCTGCTGGCGGCGGTGGATGCCGCCGTGGGCGGCAAAACGGCCGTCGATCTCGCGGCGGGCAAAAATCTGGCCGGTGCGTTCCATCAGCCGCTGGGCGTGCTGTGTGACACCGACCTGTTTGCCACCCTGCCCGCGGCCGAGCGGCAAAACGGCATGGCGGAGGTCATCAAATCCGCCATGATCGGCGACCCCGCCCTGTTCGCACAGCTTGAAAACGGCACCGTGAGCGATGCCGCACTGGTGGCCGCCTGCGTGCGGCTGAAAGCCGCGCTGGTGGCAGAGGATGAACACGATCGCGGCGCACGCCGTCTGCTGAATTTCGGTCACACCGTGGGGCATGCGGCGGAAACGCTCAGCCGCTTCACCCTCCCGCACGGGCGGGCGGTGGCGATGGGCATGGCGGTGGCGGCGCGTGCCGCACTGGCCGACGGCCTCTGCTCCGCCGACACCGCAAACCGTCTGCTCGCGCTGCTGCGGGCGAACAGCCTGCCCACCGGCTGCCCCTACCCCGCCGACGCGCTGGCCGCAGCCGCCCTCGCGGACAAAAAGCGCACCGGCGACCGGCTCACGCTGGTGCTGCCGGAGGCGATCGGCCACTGCCGTCTCTCCACAGTCGGCATGGACGCGCTGCCGCGCTTCGTGGCCGCCGGATGGGAGGCTGACGCGTGAACATCACCCTTTCGGGACGGCTTGCGGGCACTGTCACCGCACCCCCCTCCAAATCCGATCTGCACCGCGCCCTGATCTGCGCCGCGCTGGCCGACCGGCCGCTCACGCTGCCGCTGACCGCGGTGGCGGATGATATCGCCGCCACCCTGCGCTGTCTGGCGGCGCTGGGTGCCGACATCCGGCAGGCGGACGGCCTCTGCACCGTCACGCCGCTTGTCAAGCCCGCCCCGTCGGCGCTGCTCGACTGCGGCGAGTCCGCCTCCACCCTGCGATTTTTGCTGCCGGTGGCGGCGGCACTGGGGTGTTCTGCCGCTTTCACGGGCACCGGCCGTCTGCCGCAGCGCCCGCTCGCCGACCTGCTCCATGTGCTGACATCTCACGGGGTCACCCTTTCGGCCGATCACCTGCCGCTCACCCTCGGCGGACGGCTGAGGGCAGGGGAATATCGCCTGCCGGGTGACGTCTCCTCACAATATATCTCCGGCCTGCTGCTGGCCATGCCGCTGCTGGGCGCGTCTGCTCGCATCCGGCTCACCTCGCCGCTGCAGTCGGCCGGATATGTCGATATGACCTGCCGCACCATGGCACGCTTCGGCGCCGCCGTGCAAAAGGCCGCCGACGGCTGGTATTTTGGCGGCGGGAGGTACACCGCCCCCGCCGGATATACACCAAAGGGAGACTGGTCGGCCGCCGCCTTCTGGCTGACGGCCGGGGCTCTGGCGGGGCCTGTCACCGTCACCGGTCTGCCCGCCGACACGGCACAGGGGGACGCCGCCATTGTGACGATTCTGCGCCGTTTCGGTGCCGCCGTCACGGTAACAGGCGACAGCGTGACCGTATCCCCCGCCCCGCTTTCGGGCTGCACCGTCGACCTGTCCGACACGCCGGATCTGCTGCCGCCGCTGGCGGTACTGGCCGCCGCGTCAGCGGGCAAGACGGTCTTCACCGGCGCGGCACGCTGCCGCACCAAGGAATGTGACCGCCTGCACGCAATGGCCGCCATGCTGCACACGTTGGGCATCGCGGCCGAAGAGACGCCGGACGGGCTGACTGTCCGCGGCGGACAGCCCCATTCCGGAGGGACTGTGGACGGCTGCGGCGACCACCGTATCGTGATGGCCGCGGCACTGGCCGCCGCCCTTTGCGATGCCCCCCTCACCGTCACCGACCGTGAGGCCGTGGCCAAATCCTATCCGTCATTTTTTGAAGATTACCGTTTGCTGGGAGGGACTGTGTGTGAGTGATCTGATCGGGAGCCGGCTCTCGCTGTGTGTGACCGGCACCTCCCACGGGCCGGAGGTACGCGCCACCCTGTGCGGACTGCCCGCCGGCTTTGCGGTGGACACCGAAGCCCTGCGCCGTTTTCTTCTGCGCCGTGCACCGGGGCAGAGTCCCCTCACCTCCGCCCGCCGCGAGGCGGACGAGCCGGAGTTCCTTTCGGGACTGCCGGGCGGTGTGACCGACGGCACCCCGCTGACGGTGCGCTTTGTCAATGCCGACGCCCGTCCCGCGGACTATGACGCACTGCGTGACCGTCCCCGTCCCTCCCATGCCGACTATCCCGCCCGCGTGCGTTTCGGCGAGGAGGAGGATCTGCGCGGCGGGGGGCGTTTTTCCGGACGTCTCACCGCACCGCTCTGCGCCGCCGGCGGGATCGCGCTGCAGATGCTGGCCGCGCGCGGCATCACCGTGGGGGCGCATCTGGCCGCCGTGGCCGGCATTGAGGATATTCCCTTTGACCCGGTGGGCCTTTCGGCCGACACCCTTTGTGCCGTGACCGCCCGCACACCGCCCGTGCAGGACGAAGCCGCCGGGCGGCAGATGCTCGCCGCCGTGGCCGAGGCCGCCGCGGCGGGTGACTCGGTAGGCGGCGTGGTGGAATGTGCCGCGGTGGGTCTGCCTGTCGGGCTGGGCGACGCCCTGTTCGGCGGCGCCGAAAGCCGTCTGGCCGCCGCCCTGTTCGGAATCCCGGCCGTGAAGGGCGTGGAATTCGGCGCCGGCTTTGCCGCGGCCGCCATGCGGGGCAGCGCACACAACGACCCCTATGCCTTCGAGGGTGACCGCGTGGTCACGCTTTCCAACAACGCGGGCGGTCTGCTCGGCGGCATGACCACCGGTATGCCGCTCATTCTGCGGGCGGCGTGCAAGCCCACCCCGTCCATTGCCCTGCCGCAGCAGACGGTGGATCTCGGCACGCGGCAGCCGGCCACCCTCACCGTGTGCGGCCGGCACGACCCCTGCGTGGCGCTGCGCGCCGCCCCTGCGGTGGAGGCGGCGACCGCGCTCATTCTGCTCGATATGCTTTTGGAGGTGTCACCGTGACCGAACTGGAAGAACTGCGCCGCGAAATGGACGCGGCAGACGATGCCCTGCTGGCGGCGTTCCTGCGCCGACAGGAGATCGCGGGGCGCATCGCCGCCTGCAAGCGGCGGGAAGGCCTGCCTGTCTGCCAGCCCGCACGGGAGGCGGAGGTGACGGCGCGTCTGGCCGCCAAAGCCGGTGACTGCGCCGAGGACGTCCGCACGCTGTATGCCACGCTGTTCGCTTTGAGCCGTGCCCGTCAGGAAAAGGAGCCGCCATGCGCTGCGGACTGATCGGCCACCCGCTGGCACACAGTCTCTCCCCCGCCATCCACCGTTTTTTCGGGGAATACGACTACCGCCTGTTTGATTTAGAGGAAACAAAGCTGGCCGCTTTTTTGCGGGACACCGCGCTTGACGGCTGCAACGTCACCGTCCCTTACAAGCGCGCCGTACTGCCGTTTTGCGCCCGGCTCTCGCCGCAGGCGGCCGCCATCGGCAGTGTCAACACACTGGTGCGCGGTGAAGACGGCCGTTTCACCGGCCATAACACCGACTACGCCGGATTCGACTACCTGCTGCGCCGCATGGGGATTTCCCCCGCCGGCAAAACGGTGGCGATCCTCGGCAGCGGCGGCACCGCCCGCACGGTGCAGGCCGTCTGCCGCGACAGAGGCGCCCGCGCCATCGCGGTGTGCTCCCGCACACCGGGAGACGGCACCGTGGGGTATGACGACCCGGCGTTGGCCGGGACACAGATCCTTGTCAACACCACGCCGGTGGGGATGTGGCCGCAGTGCCCTGCCGCCCCCGTCAGTCTGCGGCAGTTCCCCGCAGCCGAGACGGTCATCGACGTGATCTATAATCCCCTGCGCACCGCCCTGTGCGATGAGGCGGCCGCGCGCGGGATATCCTTTCAAAACGGTCTGCCCATGTTGGCGGCACAGGCCGCCGCATCCGCCGCGCTGTTCGGCGCCGCCTCCGTCACCGATGAACGAATCGAAGCGGCGTGCGCGGCGATCGAAAAACAGCAGACGAACATCGTGCTCATCGGTATGCCCGGCTGCGGCAAAACGGCGGTCGGGCAGGCGCTGGCCGCGGCACTCGGCCGCCCGTTCGTCGACCTCGACGACGAGGTCGCACGTCTGGCCGGCAAACCGGCGGCCGACCTGATCGCCGAGGAGGGCGAGGAGGCCTTTCGCCGGTGGGAGCATGAGGCCGTGACCGCGCAGGGGCGGCTCACCGGCGCGGTGATCGCCACCGGCGGCGGCGTGGTCACCCGGCCGGAAAACCGCCTGCCGCTTTGGCAGAACGGCCGCATCCTCTTTTTGCAGCGATCACTTGACCGACTGCCCACCGCCGGGCGCCCCCTCTCTGTCGACCTGCCCGCGCTCTATGCCCGGCGGCTGCCGCTCTACCGCGCGTTCGCCGATACGGAAGTCTCCAACGACCGTCCGCTTGCCGAAACGGTCGCCGCCATCAAGGAGGAATGGATATGACGATTCTGGTGCTCAACGGCCCCAATCTGAATCTGCTCGGTCGGCGCGAGCCCGCGCTCTACGGCCGGGCGACCTATGACGATCTGCTGGCCGCCGTGGCCGAAGAAGCCGCCGCACTGGGGGTGGAGGTGATCTGCCGGCAGAGCAACCACGAGGGGGTGCTGGTCGATGAGATCCAGAACGCTCTCGGGAAAGCGGACGGCATCCTGCTCAATCCCGCCGCCTACACCCACACCAGCATCGCCCTGCTCGACGCACTGCGGGCGGTCGGTCTGCCCGCGGTGGAGGTGCACCTCACCGACCCCGACGCCCGCGAGCCGTTCCGCCGCATCTCCTATGTGCGGGACGCCTGCATCGCCACCGTGAAAGGCCGCGGCATCGACGGCTACCGCGAGGCCCTGCGCCTGCTGGTGCAACACATAGAAAAAGCGGAATGTTAATCTGCATTGCTTGCGGCAACGGCCGATCATCCGTATCATGAAGATAACAACTTTTAAAAGGTGGTTATCCAAATGCTGAACGAAAACCTGAAAGCAGTCAGAAAATCCAAAGGTCTTTCACAAGAGGAACTGGCCGTCAAACTGCACGTGGTCAGACAAACCGTTTCCAAATGGGAACAAGGGCTCTCCGTTCCCGACTCCGATATGCTGATATCCCTATCAAAAACGCTTGAAACACCGGTAAGCGTCCTGCTGGGCGAAACGGTCGAAGTGCAGAAGCCGGATGACTTAGCAGCCATTTCGGAAAAACTGGAAGTCATCAACCTGCAGCTTGCGCAAAGGAAGCAGGCGCGGCGAAAGGCCCTTCATTGGACGTTTATCCTTTTCGGTGCGGTGATCCTGATCGCCGCCGCCTGCCTGATCGCACTCAACAGTCCGTATTTGAACTGGGATTACCGCGACCCGGAAACGGCCGTTGTCGGCACAGCTTATCATATTTTCGAGTTTTTCTTCTTCCGGTTGGCTCCGTTTGCTCTGCTGGGTGCAGTTATCGGAGCGGTATTGACCGGAAAAAGAGAGTGAATCGTTTAAAAACAGAAAAACCACCTGCCGAAAATGCTACGGGTGGATAAGGATGTTTTTTGGTTTTGTACAGTAAAATCAGATATAAGAGATATTGACAAATCAGAATTTGAGGAAGTGATATGGCAGTGAACGTGTTATCGGTTATCAATGAAAATTTAGATTTCCAAACAAAAAATAATATTATCAGTTTTATCAATGATGAATCAAAATTGCCGGAATGGTCAAAACGCTTGAATGATTATTTTGTCGGTAATAATATTGACCTCAAAATGCAAACGAAATACAAGCAAAACAAACAGAGGTTAAAAAATCCATCATATAAACGTTTTTTTGACTTCATTTCTGAAAGCAGCGGTGTAATGGTTGACCTTGCAAGCGGTCCGTCGGGATATTTCAGCCCTTTACTTGATAGACTGTGTGATGATAACGCGCTTATTCTTACCGATGCCTGTCCTGCGGTTATCCATGCGCATTCCAACGCATGTATGAATCCTAATTTCTATGTATTTGAAGCCGATTTGGACAAGGAATTACCTTTCAAAAATGAAAGTATATCTGCATTCAGTGGTAATTTGTTGAATAATGTTGATAATTATCCCAGTTTGATAAAAGAAGTATGTAGATGCCTAAAACCGAACGGACGATTCGCTCTTATTGAGATGTTTTTCGAGCACGGATGCGAAACTTTTGATTATCTCAATAAAAAGGGAGCAATTTGGTCTTCTTTTGAAACATTTGTTGATTATTGTACTAAAAACGGACTTAGCTATGTTGACTCCGAAATCATTGCAAAAACTAAAGGAAAACTTAGTGAGAGAGATATGTTCCCTCTTAATGACAACGATGTTTCTTCGATGAGGATAGTATATTTTACGAAATAATTAACATACTTTATGAAGCTTTTCATCGACAAATCCCGGTTTGTCGAGCTAAAAGAAACAACCCGCTGAAAAAGTTTTTCTTTTTCAGCGGGTATCTTTGTCTCATGCCATAGCAAGCAGGGAAATTATATATAATTTCCGATGAGAAAGTGATGTATGCCCTGTCGGGCAAGTGATGTTATGCCTTGCGGCACAGTGATGTTTTGCGGCGTTGCCGCAAAGTGATGTGATGTATTCCACCCACGCCCGCAGGCGCATCACTCGCCGGAGGCGAACATCACGCTGATAAGCACATCACATTCCACGCAGTGGAATACATCGTGTTCGGCGCGTGACGGAAATGCTTCAAAAAACATCCTTAACGACACGCGCCGAAATCGGCAGGTGGTTTTGTCTTATACGAACGCTTATCATATCTTCTTGAACAGCCGGGCGCTCCAGAACTCCATGCCCAGCTCGCCGATGTAAAAATGCAGGATGGCGCGCCAGTTTTTGGTGGCTGTGCTCAGCATCAGGTATTCCGCCTCGCCGGACAGCGCCGCGGCGGCGTGACGAAACAGGGCCGCGCCCACCCCCTGTGAGCGCATGGACGGGATGACATACAATTCCTCCACCTCAAAGCAGGGCGTCCCCTCCGGCATAACGGAGGTCGCGTTTTGGGACAAAAAAACATGGCCGAACAGATACCCGATCGCCTGCCCGTCCTCTTCGGCCAGAAAAATGCGGTTGCCCGCGATGTCCTCGTGTGTGTTGGCGCGGTAGCCGTAGCAGCTCTGCTCGGCCTCCCAGTCCTTTGAAAAGGCGATCAGCTGCGCCTCTGCCGCGGCCGTGAGCGGTGTCTCCCGAATAGTCATACCGATCCTCCCAAAAAAGCAGATGAAAAAAGGACTTGCCATCGGCAAGTCCCTCGTTGGAGCATCTAACCAGAGTCGAACTGGTGACCTCATCCTTACCAAGGATGCGCTCTACCTACTGAGCTATAGATGCGTGTGGCGACCCGGAACGGGATCGAACCGTCGACCTCTAGCGTGACAGGCTAGCGTTCTAACCAGCTGAACTACCGGGCCGCATCGCGTCGCAACTGCAACATTTGATATTATACCGACCGTCGGCCGATTTGTCAATATCTTTTTGAAATTTTATCGAAAGATTTTTAAAAAAGTCGTCAGATCCCGTCACCGCGGCAAAAAACCGAAGTCGCGCGGCACGGCGTCAAAATCGGCAAAATACCCGTCTGCCGCCGCTATGATGGCCGCCCGGTCACTTGCGGCCGACGGCTCGGCCATGCCGCAGGCATACATCCCCGCCGCCTTGGCGGAACGCACGCCCGCCAGCGTATCCTCGAACACGAGGCACTGTGCCGGCGGCAGTGCCAGTTCGTCGGCCACGCGGCAGAACACCGCGGGGGAGGATTTGCCCTGCCCCACCTCGGCGGCGTAGACCAGCGTATCGAACATCTCCAGCAGCCCGTGCCGGGTCAGCGCGGCCTCGGCCAGTTCCCGCACCAGCGCGGTCGCGACGGCCAGCCGCACCCCGCGGCGGCGCAGGTCGGCGATATAGGCGGCGGCGCCGGGCTTGAGCGGCACGGTGCGGGCATAGGCGTCGTGCGCCATCTGCTTCCATTCCGTCACCAGCGCTTCAGGCTGCTCGGGCAGAGAAAAGCGCCGGACGGTGTACTCCGCCGCCTCCTGCAGATGCATCACCGCCACCGCCTGCACATAGTCGTCCGGCAGTGCCAAGCCGCGTTTGGCCAGAAACGCCACGTCGATCTCATGCCACACGCCGATCGAGTCAAGCAAGGTACCGTCCAGATCAAAAACCGCTGCCCGAATATCCACAGGATCGCCCCTTTCCGACGGATATTGTAGCAAATCCGCCGGGCGGCTGTCAAGACGGGAAGAAAAATTTTGGTTATTGGCCTCTTCCTCCTTGATTTTTTTAAAAAGCATGATACACTAATATTATATCGTGGTGAAATATGTCGATTTTTCTCCCACCGCATCAGCCGCCGCAAGGCTGCGTAAACTGTTTTCTGAGGTGACAGTATTGGTCTTTTCGAATCTGCTTTTCATATATGCGTTTTTGCCGCTGTGTCTGCTTTTCTATGTCCTCCCCCGCTCGATCCGCGGGAAGAACGCGGTGCTGCTCTGCTTCTCGCTGCTCTTTTACGCGTGGGGTGAGCCGAAATATGTGCTGCTGCTGGTGGGCATGGCGCTGGCCGACTGGTGGCTGGCACGCGCCATCGAACGCCAAAGCGGGCGTCCGTCATCCAAGTGGCTGCTCGCGCTCGCCTGTGTGATCGACCTCGGCCTGCTCGGCATCTTCAAATACGGCACCTTCTTTACCGGCACGCTGCAGTCGCTGATCGGTTTCCCGAAGGTGGTGCCGGATATCCTGCTGCCCATCGGCATTTCGTTTTACACCTTCCAGATGCTCTCCTATGTGGTGGACGTCTACCGCGGGGATGTGCCGGCACAGCGCAGTTTCTTCCGGCTGCTGCTCTATGTCAGCCTGTTCCACCAGTGCATCGCCGGCCCCATCGTGCGCTACAGCCAGGTCTCGGATGAGCTGCTGCTGCGCCGGGTGCGTCTGACCGACGTCAGCGACGGCGTCACCCGCTTCACGGTGGGTCTGGGCAAAAAGGCACTGCTGGCCAACACCTGCGGCCTGATCGCCGATCAATTCCTTCCGGCCGACGGGCTGGGTGCTACGGCGGCCGATGTGGCCGAAGCGGCCGCCACCCTGACCGCGCAGCCCGTCTCGCTGCTGTGGCTGGGCGCCATCGCCTATATGCTGCAGATCTATCTCGATTTCTCCGCCTATTCCGACATGGCCATCGGCATGGGCCGCATGGTGGGCTTCCACTATCTCGAAAACTTCGATTATCCCTATCTCTCCCGCTCGGTCACGGAGTTCTGGCGCCGGTGGCATATGTCGCTGGGCAGCTTCTTCCGCGACTATGTCTACATACCGCTGGGCGGCAGCCGCCGCGGGATGTGGCGCACTCTGCGCAATCTGCTGGTGGTGTGGGCACTCACCGGTCTGTGGCACGGTGCCAGTTGGAACTTCGTGCTGTGGGGGCTTTACTATTTCGTCTTCCTCGCACTGGAAAAACTGTTCCTCAAAAAGTGGCTCGACCGTCTGCCCGCCGTGGTATCGTGGCTGGGCACCACGGTGGTGGTGCTGTTCGGCTGGATCCTGTTCCGCTTCCGCAGTCTGTCGCTCGTGTGGGTGACGCTGCAGGGGATGTTCGGCGCGCTGGGCAACCCGTGGGGCAGTTACGAATCCGGCACCATCTGGCTCAACTATCTCTTCTTCCTGCCGGTGGCCATTCTGGCGGTCACCCCGCTCGTGCACAGGATCAATCTCTCGCTCCAGAAAAACGCGCCCGACCACACCGCCGCCCGGGTGTGCCTGAACGTGTGTCAGGTCGTCTTCCCCGTGGCGCTGCTGGTGCTCTCCACCTTCGCGTTGGTGGGCGACAGCTACAACCCGTTCCTGTATTTCCAGTTCTGAGGAGGTGACACAGATGAAACGGCCTAAACTGGACTTTTCTCCCGAGATCAAACGCCGGGAATATGTTCCCGCCTATCCCTCGTGGAAGGTGCTGCTCTTTTTCGCCGCGCTGTTCGCCGGTGCGGTATTCGCCTTTCTCGTTTTTCTGCGTCCCACCTATTCCGAAGGGGAAAAACGCGAGCTGGCCGCCTTCCCCGCCTTTTCGGTGAAAGCGCTGCTGGACGGCAGTTATTTTGACGATATCGACCTGTGGTTTTCCGACACCTTCCCCATGCGGGAACAGCTGGTAGCCGCCAACGGCCGGGTGCAGTCCCTTTACGGCCTGCGCGGCGCCGTCGTCTACACCGACAACGAAAACGAATTTGATGACGACGACATCCCCGAAGCACCTACCCGTCCCTCTGCCGCCGAAACGACCACGTCGGCACCGGTCACCACGACCACGACCGTCACCACGACAGCACCTACCACGGTGCCCACAACGGCACCCACCACGACGGCGCCCGTCACAGAGCCTACCACAGCGCCCACCACGACGGCACCGACCACCGGTGAGGAAACCGTCGACGTGAAGCCGCAGACGCTCGGCTCCATTCTGGTGGTGGGCAACTCCGGCTACGAGTATTACAGTTACAGCACCGCCGCGGCCGAGCTCTACATCGGTGCGGTGAGCCGTGCCGCCACCAAACTGGAGGGCAAGGCGCAGGTCTATGATATTCTGGTGCCGCTGGCCATGGATATCGTGCTGGACGACGACATCCGCGCGGGTGTCCACTCCGCCGACCAGAAAAAGGCCATCGACTTCATCTACGGCTCACTGCCGTCCTCGGTGCGCACGGTGGACGCCTATTCCCTGCTGCGTGAGCACCGCAATGAATACCTCTATTTCCGCACCGACCATCACTGGACGGCCACCGGCGCCTACTACGCCTACGCCGCCTTTGCACAGCAGAAGGGCGTGACGCCCCCCGCGCTGACCGATTACAAAACGATGGTATTCGACAATTATCTGGGCACACTGTATAACAAGACCGGCAAGGTGGCGGCGCTGGGCAACACGCCCGACTCGGTGGTGGCCTATCTGCCGCTCTATCCCACCACGTTGGAGTTCACCGATTCCAAGGGCAAGGTGACCCCGTGGCGCGTCATCACCGATGTCTCCAACTGGCGCACGGGCTCGCAGTACAGCACCTTCATCGGCGGCGACAACCCCTTCACCGAGATCCACAACACCGCTCTGAACGACGGCAGTTCCTGCGTGGTGGTGAAGGAGTCGTTCGGCAACGCCTTCGTGCCCTTCCTCGTCTCGCACTATCAGACGGTCTATGTCATCGACTACCGCTATTTTGCCGGCGAACTGGTGGATTTCGTCACCACGCACGGCGTGCAGGATGTCATTTTCATCAACAATATGTCCGCCTCCCGTTCCACCACGCTGATGAACTACGTGGACGGACTGGTGGCCAAATAAAAAAGGAGGTGCGCCGTGGCTGCTGATGCTCACCGCGCCGCATTGCGCAAAAAAGCCATGGCGCTGCCGCTCACGCCCGGCGTCTATCTCATGAAGAACGCCCGCGGCACCATCATTTACGTGGGCAAGGCCAAGGCACTCAAAAACCGTGTCAGCCAGTATTTCGGCTCGCCGCGCAACCACACCCCCAAGGTGCGGCAGATGGTGAGCGCGGTGGACGATTTCGACTACATTCTGGCCGACAGCGAATTTGAAGCGCTCATTCTCGAGTGCTCCCTCATCAAGCAGTATTCCCCAAAATACAACATCCTTTTGAAAGACGACAAGGGCTATTCCTATATCCGCGTCTCACAGCCGCCCTTCCCCCGCGTGGCCGGCGTACTGCAAAAAGAGGACGACGGTGCCCGGTACATCGGGCCGTATATCAGTTCCTATGCCGTGCGGCAGGCGGTGGACGAGGCGTGCAAGGTGTTCGGTCTGCCCACCTGTCGGCTGCCGCTCGCCTTCGGCAAAAAGGCACAGCCGCGCCCCTGCCTCAACTATCACATCGGGCAGTGCTGCGCCCCCTGCACCGGCAAGGTGACAGAGGAAGCCTATGCCGAGCGGCTGGAGGGGGCTTTGCAGTTCCTGCAAAAGGGCAGTGCCGACACACTGCGCACGCTGGAGGAACAGATGCTGGCCGCCTCCGAGCGGCTGGAATTTGAAAAGGCCGCCCGCCTGCGCGACCGCATAAACGCCATCAAGCGGATGGGCGACCGGCAGAAGGTGGTCATGTCCCATGTGACCGAGCAGGACGTCATCGCGCTGGCACAGGGAAGCGGTGCGGCCTGCTTTGAGGTGTTCCGCTTTGCGGGCGGAAGTCTGTATGACCGGGAGAATTTCCTGCTGGACGAGGTGGACGACCCCACCGCCGCCCGGGCGGAGTTCCTGCGCCGCTACTACTCCATGCGCAAGCCGCCCGCACAGGTCACGCTGGACGGAGAATGTGAGGACACCGACCTGCTGATCGACTGGCTTTCCGAATCGGCCGGCCGCCGGGTGAAACTGGTGCTGCCGCAGAAGGGCGAGCAGGCTGAACTGGTGGAGATGTGCCGCGGCAACGCCGCCGAGCGCATCGCACAGCAGGCGGGCATGGCCGGGCGGGATGCCGCCGCGCTGGACGAGCTGGCGCGTCTGCTGGGTCTGCCGCAGCCCCCCGCCTATATCGAGTGCTACGATATATCCCACACCGCCGGGCAGGACACGGTGGCCGGCATGGTGGTGTTTGAAAACGGGCGGCCGCTCAAAGCGGCCTACCGCCGCTTTGCCATCCGCGACGCCGCCCCCGGCGACGATTACGCCGCCATGCAGGAGGTGCTGCACCGCCGCATGACGGAATACACCGCCCACAAGGAGGAGGGCGAGGGCTTCGGCCGTCTGCCTGACCTCATTCTGCTGGACGGCGGCCGCCAGCACGTGGCCACCGTAAAGCCGGTAGTAGATGCTTTCGGGCTGGGTGTGCCGGTGTTCGGCCTGGTCAAGGACGATGCCCACCGCACCCGCGCCATCGCGGCGGACGGCGGCGAGATCGCCATCCGCTCCAAACGCACCGCTTTCACGCTGCTCGCCTCCATTCAGGAGGAGGTGCACCGCTTTGCCATCACTTATCACCGGCAAAAGCACAAGCAGACGAGCATCGGCACCGCCCTCACACGGGTGGAGGGCATCGGCGAAGCGCGCGCCCGCGCACTGCTGCGGCAGTTCGGCTCCCTGCGGGCCATCCGCGCCGCCTCGGTGGAGGAGCTGTGCGCCGTGAAGGGCATGACCAAGGCCGCCGCCGAAGCGCTGAAGGTATATCTCGAAAACGAATAACAAAGCGCGCTTCGCCAATGGGCGAAGCGCGCTTTTCCTTTTTTCTCACTTTTTCCGTCTTTTCCGCAGTTTCAGATACACCCCTGCCGCCGCAGTGGAGGCCACGACGACGCCGGCCGTCTGCGCGATCAGCTCCCAGCGGATGGTGCGCCGCGGCGTGAGCGGATCTTTGGGTACCGTCACGGTCGTGCGGGCGTGGATCACGGGTGAAAACGTCCACACGAGCGACGAATAGGACGGCGCCTGCCCCTCATAGGTGAACGCGCAGGCGATCGACACGCAAATCTGCCGCGTCTCTCCCGGCTCCACCTCCGAAAGGCGGACAGGCGGCCGCTCACCGTCCGAAAGGCGGGCGAACGGCCCCTGATAATACACCGTGTCCCCCTCGGCAAGGCGCACCGTCACGGCATTGAGATAGGTCAGCGCCGCAGGGTCGTCATAGGGCAGGGAAACCGAGGACAGTTCGAAATCCACCACCCGGTCGGTATCGTTTTTCAGGGTGATGACGCCGTCGGTGCGGCTCTGGCCGGTGACCACGTCCGGTGCCTCCCAGAAGGTCAGCTCACCCGGCTGCTGCGACATGGAAAAATCCGTGCCGTTCTGCGAAAGGACATACACCGCCTGCTGCCCCACCGCCAGGGCGGGCAGCGCCGCAGCACCAAGGAGCAGAAGCACGCATAAAAAGGCGATCAGCCGTTTCATTTGCCGTTCTCCTCCTTTTTATGCATGATATTCGCCGCCAGCGTGAGCAGCAGCCACGCCGTCACGATGCCGATGATCGTCCACACGCCCCACATCGGCACACCGAGCACCGTGCGCGACAGGGTCTGCGGGGCGGTGGTGGTGGGCACGGTGGTCGCGGTGGTGGGTGCCGCCGTGGTGGGCGCCGTGGTGGTAGCGGGACGGGTGGGCAGATAGGGCTCGACCGTCTCGCCCGCGCGGCCGGCCAGTTCCCGGATACGGGTCTCGTTCAGCGCATAGTTGTAAATTTCCACATCGTCCAGCAGGGCGTTGATCGTGGGATCGCCCCACTCGCCCGTGCCGATATCCAGCGAATAGGCCTGCAGTTCCGCCAGCGCGTTGAGCACCTGATCCTCAAACCAGCGCACGCCGTCGATATACAACTTCAGCGTTTTGCCGTCGGAGGTCACGGCGATGTGATGCCACTCCCCCTGCGGCAGCGCATAGGAGATATCCGGTGCCGTGGGATTGCCCAGCTCGACCACCTTGCCGCCGGTGCCGCCGAACTGATAGCGCAGATACACCCCGTTGAGTTGCTTGCTCTGATCGCACATCCACGGCGATACCGTGAGATAATTCGCCGTGCCGCGCGCCACGGTGAACAGCCGCTGGCCGGACTCACCGCCCTGCGGATTCACCCAGGCGGAGAACGTGAAGCCGACCACCCGGGTGACGGTGTAGGAAAGGCGCAGATAGCCGCCGTCGCCGGCCAGGCGCAGTGCCTTGCCGGAATGGCCGCCCTCCACCCACTCCAGTTCGGAAAGGTTATGCCGTGTCTCCCCCACATAATAGGAGACATCCTCGGCCGAAAGCGCCTCCGGCTCGGAGATCACGCCCAGCCGACCGCCGCGGTAACCGGCCGCTTCGGCCGTGAACGTCGTGCTGAGCAACAGCAGTATTAGGACACAGCACAGGATCCGTTTCATGGTGTCCGCTCCTTTTTGTCGATGTAATATATGTATTTTACCACATTCGTGCCCGTTTCACAAGTCCCCGCACAAAAAAAGC
>JAZRVU010000009.1:0-18985 GCA_045599305.1 Acutalibacteraceae bacterium
CCGCCGTGAGGGTGTTCTGCATCAGCATGGCGATGGTCATGGGGCCCACGCCGCCGGGCACGGGGGTGATGTACCCCGCTTTCGGCTCCACCGCGGCAAAATCCACGTCGCCGCAGAGCTTGCCCTCCTCGTCCCGGTCCATGCCCACGTCGATGACGACGGCGCCGGGCTTCACCATGTCGGCGGTGACGAATTTCGGCTTGCCCACCGCCGCCACCAGAATGTCCGCCTCGCGGCAGACGGCGGCGAGTTCCTTTGTGCGGGAGTGGCAGATGGTGACGGTGCCGTTATCGTGCAGCAGCAGCATGGCCATGGGCTTGCCCACGATGTTGCTGCGGCCGATGACGACGCACCGCTTGCCCTCGGCCGAAAGGCCGGCGCTGCGCAGCAGTTCCATCACACCGGCGGGGGTGCAGGGCAGGAAGGCGTAGTCCCCGATGAGGATGTGCCCCACGTTCACCGGGTGGAACGCGTCCACGTCCTTTTCGGGCGAAATGGCGGCGATCACCGCCTTTTCGTCGATGTGCCGCGGCAGCGGAAGCTGGCAGAGGATGCCGTTCACCTCGGGACGGGCGTTCAGCTCGGCGATCAGCGAAAGCAGTGCCTGCTCGGTCGTGTCGGCCGGCAGGGCGTATTCGAACGACTCGATGCCGCACAGGGCGCACGCCTTTTTCTTGTTGTTGACATACACGCGTGAGGCGCTGTCGTCACCCACCAGAATGACGGCCAGCCCGGTCTTCACGCCGCGGGCGGCCAGCGCGGCCACCTCGTCGGCCACCCGTGCCTTCACCGCCGCCGATACGGCCTTGCCGTCAAGTATCGTCGCCATCTGCGCTCTCCTCACTTTCGGTCATTTCTTCGGTTTCTTCGATTTCTTCGGCTTTTTCGGCTTCTTCGACCGCTTCGGTCACTTCCGTCGTCTCCGGCTCGGTGACCAGTGTCAGCGGCAGACGGGCGGCGTGGTTGCGGAAAGCGATCAGCATCAGCAGGCCGCCCAGCACGGCGAGCACCGCCACGAAGCAGGAGACCTTCATGTTCCCGAGCATGAGGCTGTCGGTGCGCAGCAGTTCGATGAAAAAGCGCCCCGTGCCGTACCACATGACATAGAGGGAGAAGATCTGCCCCTTGAATTTGTAGGCCTTTTTCGAGAGGATGTGCAGCAGCACGAAGCCGAGCAGGCACCACAGCGATTCATACAGGAAGGTGGGATGTACCGGCAGGGCGGTGTCATAGCCGCTGCCGTTGACGCCGGACTGAATGATGTCGCCCGTCATGCCCCAGGGCAGCGTGGTGTTGCCGCCGAACGCCTCCTGATTGAAGAAGTTGCCCCAGCGTCCCATGGCCTGCCCGATCAGAAAACCGAGGGAGGCGAGGTCGAACATGGCGGGGATGCTCACCTTGCGCAGGCGGCAGAAGAGGAGGCCGGACAAAAACGCCGCGATGACCCCGCCGTAGATGCCCAGTCCGCCCTCCCACACCCGCAGGATGGAGAGCGGGTCGGCAAAATATTCCGCACGGGCTTCGGAAAAGAGCACGTAGTAGAGCCGTGCGCCGGCAAAGCCGAGCAGGGTGCAGATGAGCACCACGTCGATCATGCGGTCGGGGTCGATGCCGAAGCCGCGGGCGCGGCGCAGGGCGTAGACCACCGCCAGCAAAAAGCCGAGCGCGATGATGACGCCGTACCACTTGATGTTGAATTCGGTGCCGAACAGGGTAAAAGACACCAGCGTGTCGTTGAGCGGGATGTGCCAGCCCAGCGCGGGGAATTCCACATAAGATTGCATATCAGTTCCTCCTTGATGCGATATCGCGCCGGTCACGCCGGCAGAATGACGGAAAGCACGGTGCGCTCGTGGTCGAACGCACGACCGAGCAGTTCGGTCACGTCCTGCTCGGTGAGGGTGGCGGCGGCCTCCAGTTCGTCAAAGGGGCTGTCGCCGCAGAAATGGGCGTCCATCACCGCGTCGCCGCAGCCCTCGATGTCGTTGAGCCCCATCACGGCGGCGCCGTAGAGGCCGTTGCGCACCGCCTCGAACGCGTCATGATCGAGCCCTTCGGCTTTCAGGCGGTCGATCTCGGCGCGGATGGCGGCGGCCACCGCGTCGGGGTCGCGGCTTTCGCCGCCGAAGAGGAAGCAGGCGTAGCCGGGGCCGTCGAACAGTTCCATGCCGAAGCTCTGGTTGATGAGCCCCTCTTTCATCAGGCGGGTGTACAGCGGCGAGGCGCTGCCCGCCAGCAGTTCCAGCAGGGCGTCCGCCGCCGCGGATTCACGCGGGGTGAGCAGGTCGCTGCCGTGTACGGGCAGTTTATAGCCGTAGTAGAAGAGCGGCGCCGCCACCGGCATGGTCTCCTCCACGCGGCGGGTGCCCACCTCCTCCGGCTCGCCGGGGTCGGTGCGGGTCAGATCCCACGCGGGGGCGGGGCGCAGCAGCCGGTCGGCCACCGCCTCCACCTGCTCGGGGGTGACGTTCCCCACCACCGACAGCGCCATATTGTGCAGATTATAAAACGTGCGGTAGCAGCCGTAGAGCAGTTCGGGCGTGATCTCGGCGATGCTCTCCACCGTGCCGGCGATCTCGATGCGCACGGGGTGCTTCTGATACATGGCGCGCAGCAGATTGAAGAACACCCGCCGGCCGGGCGCGTCCTCGCCCATGCGGATCTCCTGCCCGATGATGCCCCGCTCCTTTTCCACCGTCTCCTCGGTGAAATAAGGGTTCTGCACGAAGTCGAGCAAGATCTCGAGCGAGGGGGCGATATCCCCCGTGCAGCTAAAAAGGTAGGCGGTGGTGTCGAAAGAGGTGTAGGCGTTGGCGTTGGCGCCGGTGCGGGCGTATTTCTCGAACGCGTCGCAGTCCTCGTTTTCGAACAGTTTATGCTCTAGATAGTGCGCGATGCCGGGCGGCACCTCGGTGCGCTGTCCGTCAATGGTAAAGGCGGTGTCCACCGAGCCGTAGCGGGTGCCGAACACCGCGTAGCAGGAGCGGAATCCCTCCTTGGGCCAGACGTAGATCGCCAGCCCGGAGGGGTGGTCGATGCGGATCACCTGCTCGCCGGTGCGGGGATCGGTGAAAACGGTGCGGTCACTCATCGTCATCCTCTCCTTCCTCGCCGTTTGGCATCAGGCGGAATTCGCACACCGGCTTGAGAGTGCGGGCGGCCGCCACAAGGCGCTCCCGCGTCACGGCGGCGAGTTCTTCGGCGGCCTCCTCGGGGGAGAGCGGCGCCTCATCCAGCGCCTGCGAGGCGTACCACCCCACCAGACTGCTCTGCAGATCGCCCACGGTGTGATACTGGCTGATCATGAAGCGGCGGGTGTTTTCGAAGTCTTCATCCGAAAACTCGCCCGCCTGCAAAAGCGAAAGCTGCCGCAGAATCTCGGCGCGGGCGGCGGGGATCTTTTCCGCCGCCACGCCGCTGTCGATCATGCCGACCCCCTTGAGGCGGTCGAACGAGGCGGCACAGTAGTAGCAAAGGCTCAGTTTTTCCCGCACGGTGCGGAACAGCATCGAAAAGGCGGTGCCGCCGAAAACGGCGTTGGCCAGCCGCAGAGCGGGGGTGTCCTGTCCGGCGGCGTCGGCCGTACAGCAGAGCCCCAGCACCATCTTGCTCTGCACCACCGCCATCGTCTCCTCGCCGTCGGCGATCTCGCTGCCGGGACGGTGACGGGTCACCGGCAGGGCGGCGGGGTGGCGGTCGATGGCGGCAAATCCCGCGAAGAAGGGGGCCGCCACGGTGCGGGCGTCCGCGTTGCCGTGGTAGAGGATCTGCACCCGTGCGGTTGCCAGCACCCGCCGCCACGCGGCGGTGATCTGCGCGGGGGTCAGCGCCTCCACCTGTTCGGCGGTGCCGGTGGGACGCACGGCGTAGGGCTCGCCGGCACACAGCTGCTGCTCGCAGCGCAGACGGGCATAGCCGCGCTTATTGTTGATCTCGGCGCGGATGTTTTCGAGCAGGCAGCGCCGCTCTTCCTCCACCGCGTCGGCGGCGAACAGGCCGTTCTGCAGCGGCGGCTCAAACAGCATCCCGCGCAGCAGGGCGGCACATTCCGCCGCGACCGCCTCCCCCGCAAGAGCGAAGCGGTCGTCCAGACAGGTGACCTGCAGATACAGCGCCTGTGCTTCCCCCACGCGTCCCACGCTGGCGGTCACCTCGGCGCCGTAGAGGCGGTCGAGCCGCCGCTTGAGCGCGGAAAAGTCGGGGTAGGCACGGCAGCCGCGCCGCAGCAAAAAGGGCAGGATCGCCTGCTCGGCGGCGGTCTCTTCGGCAAGCGGCAGCAGCAGTTCCACCGAAAGCGCCGCCGTCTTGAACCGCGCCGCGTTTTCGGGGATGGCCAGAAGGCGGACGCCCTCGGCCGGCTCATACACAGTGACTGGCATGGCAGCCCCTCCTTGATACATCAATAGACATCCCTATCATACCACATTTTTCCGCGCAAGAAAAGAGAAAAGTGCGCGGCGGCACAAATTTTTCATAAAAACACGAAATGCCGCCCCAAAGGGCGGCATCCTGTTTATTTGTTCTTGTATTGTTCCATCTGCAAAAGCAGATTGTATAACTGTGCCTGCTCGGCCGTGCTTTTTGCGGCCACCAATTCATAGCATTTGAGCGGAATGCTGTCGGCTTTGTCCTCTGTGCCGATTTTTTCAAACAGCGACGAAAGAGAAACGTGCAAAGCACAGGCGATTTTTTCTATGCTTTCCAATGTGGCGTTTTTTTCGCCACGTTCCACCTGACCGATATATGTGGGATGACAACCGGACAACTCTGCCAGTTTTTCCTGACTCAAATGTTGTCCCGTACGATAATTGCGTATTCTTTGCCCGACAATTTTCGCCAAATCGCTCATATTCATCCCTCCCTAAACAGTACACATATAGTCTATAAATATTAAAATTAAATATCCACAGACTATTGATACTTGTTTGCAGAAGATGTATACTATAAATATCAAAACAGAATCAGCCTATACTCATAGTATTTAATTTCAAGCGCTGAGCGAATAGGTATGAGCCTGTCGCGTTCCGGCTACACGAAAAATGCCGCCCCAAAGGGCGGCGTGGATCATTCTTCCTCCGGGATCTCACCGTGTTCTTGTTCGTATTTTTCAATGCATTTTCTTACCAAATACAAAATCTGACCGTTGATCGAGCGCCCTTCATATTCGGCAATATATTTGATTTTTCTATGGGGTTTCGGATCGATCTCAATGCCCAGATGTTTATTTTCCTTGTTTCTCATCGTGCCACCTCAAAATAAACTCGATTTAAGTATGTTTTAAGATTTTCTTGTGATATAATGTGCAATGTATACTTGAATTAAGTATACAAAATCTTTAAAGGCGGTAAAAATATGACCTGTTGCTTTATCGGACACAGAAAAATCAACGATACCCCCGCCCTTCGGGAACGGCTGCAGGAAATCCTGACAAAACTGATCGAAAACGGCACGGTCAACTTTATCTTCGGTGACCATTCGGCATTTAACGATTTGTGCTATGCATCGGTTACAAAACTGAAAGAAAAGCACCCCGAAATCAAGCGGATACACTTTCGCAAGGATTACGAGGATACCGATGAGTATAGCCGAAGAAAGCCGAACTCCGATCGGTTTTTGACGGGCGCTCTGCCGCTCGCCTGCGTTATTGACGGCGACCATACGACAGTATGCTCACCGTCGCTGCCTTGCCGAGCGGCAGATCACCTCGGCAAAAACTGCGAGCACCGTTCGGCGAAGAATTTTCGAGTGATTTTACCGGTTCTTCGACGAGAGCGTGCTGACGCACGCCGAGGAGAAAACCGATAAAAGCGCCGAATAAGGCTCACCGAACGGCGACCGAGTTCGGCTCTCTTCGGCTATACGATGCCGTTTTTAATCAAAGGTTATGAGGAAAGTGTTTGCCCAAAAGGCGTGGGCAATGCCGGACGGGCGGGTTATGCCGAGCGCAATCAGGCGATGATCCGGGAAAGTGATGTCTGCGTTTTTTACTATGACAAAAGTTATCTTCCCGTCCGCCGCAAATACGGCAAACGCGATCTCGCCGACTACCAGCCCCCAAGCGGAACCGCCCTGGCTTACCATTACGCCGAGAGCAAAAACAAAGCGATCATCAACTGCTTTGGCCCCGAAATCGTCTGAGGCATTCAAAGGGGAGATACAAATTTTTCGCAAAATATGTCATTACCCCCTTGCATTTTCATGCAAAAGGGTGTATAATCATGCAAAATTGTATATTTTCTGTGTGAGGCTTGCAGGAAAGACGGCGTGGCCGTGCCGAAGGAGTAACACTCTCAGGTGTTCCGGAAGGGACGAGGACTGCAGGCGGACAGAGCTTTGGAGAAGCCCGTTTTCACGGGTGCCGAAGGTGAAAGCGCTGCGGCGCGAATCTCTCAGGCAAAAGGACAAAGAAGATCACCCCCGAGGGGGTCTTGTCGGCGTGCCTTTTTGCGGCAGGCCGATATTTTTTTACCAAAAGGAGTTGCACACAATGGACACGATCATTCAAATCAACGACGCCGTCAACTCGTTCGTCTGGGGCAACGGCGTGTGGCTGCTCATCGCCACCGGTATTCTGATGACGCTGCTCACCAAGGTGTTCCAGTTGTCTCACATCCGCCTGTGGTGGAAGCACACCATCGGCAGCGTCTTTAAGAAAGACGTGATCGGCCACAGCAAGGAAGCGGCCTCCATCTCGCCGTTTCAGGCGCTGTGCACGGCGCTGGCGGCCACTGTCGGTACCGGTAACATCGCGGGCGTGGCGGCGGCCATCTGCATCGGCGGCGCGGGCGCCGTCTTCTGGATGTGGGTCGCGGCGTTCTTCGGGATGATGACCAACTATTCCGAAAACGTGCTCGGTATCTACTATCGCCGCAAGAACACCAAGGGCGAATGGTCGGGCGGTGCCATGTACTATCTGCAGGACGGTCTGGGCGGCTTCAAAGGCTGCAAGACCGTCGGCAAGGTGCTGGCGATCATCTTCTCCGTCTTTGCCATGCTCGCCTCCTTCGGTATCGGCAGCATGGGGCAGGTCAACAAGATCGTGCTCAACGTGGAAAGTGCGTTCCCCGTCGCGTCGCTGACCGATGTGTCGGTGTTCGGTGAGGTCAACCTCTATCAGCTGCTCATCGGTGTGGTCGTCATGATCCTGGTCGCCATCATCGTGCTGGGCGGCCTCAAGCGGATCGCCGGCTTTGCCGAAAAGGTCGTCCCCTTCATGATCATCCTCTTCGTCATCGGCAGTGTGGCCATCATCGGTGTCAACTATGCGCAGATCCTGCCTGCTTTCCGCGCGATCTTCGTCAATGCGTTCCGGCCGGTCGCGGCGCTGGGCGGCGGCGTGGGCTTCATCATCAGCACTGTGATGACGCAGGGCTTCAAGCGCGGCGTCTTCTCCAACGAGGCCGGTCTGGGCTCCTCCGTCATGGTACACTCCAACTCCAATGTCAAGGAGCCGGTCAAGCAGGGTATGTGGGGCATCTTTGAGGTGTTTGCCGATACCATGGTCGTCTGCACCATGACGGCGCTCGTCATCCTGACCTCCGGTGTCTATAATCTGGCCGACGGCTCCGTGGCCGAGGGCGTGAGCGACGCCACGCTGGTGGCGGCGGCGTTCAACAAGTTCTTCCCGTGGGGCGGCATCGGGGCCAAATTCGTGGCGGTGGCCATGTTCCTGTTTGCCTTCACCACGGTGCTGGGCTGGTCGCACTACGGCTCCAAGGCGTGGGAGTATCTCTTCGGTGCGAAGACCTCCGTCATCTATAAGCTCATCCATGTGCTCACCACCGTCTTCGGTGCGGTGCTGACCTCCTCCCTCGCGTGGGATATCTCCGATACCTTCAACGGCCTCATGATGCTGCCCAACCTGATCGGCGTGATCGTGATGTCCGGCATGGTCATGAAGATCACAAAGAACTACATCGACCGCAAGAAGCGGGGACTCGACGTGAAGCCGATCCTGTCCTACGATCCCGAGATCCAGGCACAGCAGGAGGCCGGGCTGAAGGAAGAGGAATAAGCGTTTACTGAAGCGAAAAACGAAAACAGCCGGAGAGGCATTCCCTCTCCGGCTGTTTTTTGTCGTGGTAACTCACCCCTGCGTCACGGTGAGGGCGGTGCCGTCGCTGTGGCAGCGGACGGTGCCGTCGACGGTGGAATAGAACTGTGCGCCCACCGCGGCCAGCGCGGCCTTGGTCTCGTCGGGGGCGGGATTCTTTTTGGAGTCGCAGGCCACCGCGTAGGCGGGGGAGACCTCCTTGAAGAAGGTGGAGGAGAGCTGGGTGTAGTTGCCGTGGTAGGGCACCTTCAGGAAATCGGCGCTCCAGTCGGTGTCGGCGGTGATCAGCTCGGCCAGCCGTTCATCCTCGCAGTCGCCGGTGAGCAGCGCCACCTGACTGCCGTGGTGCAGCCGCACCACCAGCGAGTAGTTGTTGTCCTGCTGCACGCCGCTGCCGTTGACATAGGAGGCCTTCATCGGGCCGTTCACCGTTACCTGCACGTCGTCCATCATGAAGGTCAGATCGGGCGCACCGGCCGCCATGGCGGTGTCGGTGAGCTCCAACTGCGCCAGCGAGGCCATGAAATTGTCGTATTCCTCGCGCTCGCCCACATAGTCGGGACGAATGACCTGCCCGATCTCGCAGAAGCCCAGCAGGCGGTCGGCGCCGCCCACGTGGTCGCGGTCGTAGTGGGTGATGACGAGGTAATCTATGGCGGCGCGGCCGATCTCGTTGAGGTAATTGAGCACCTTGCCGCCGTCGTCGGTCTCGCCCGCATCGATCACCATGGTCTTGGTGGCGGTGGTCACCACGATGGCGTCCGCCTTGCCCACCTGCAGCACCGCGATATCCATATCGCCGGTGACGGGCAGGATCTCGCGCTCTTTTTTGGCACCGGTGCCGGTGCAGGCCGCCATGGTCAGGCACAGGGCCGCCGCCAGCAGCAGGGCCGTCATACGTTTGATCATAAAAAAACTCCTTTCACCAGCCGTTTTGCCGGTTTTCCTGTAATGCGTGGATCAGTTTTTCGCTCACATCGCCGTATTTTGCCGAAAGGGCGGCGGTCAGATCTTTCATCTGCCGGCGGTTGGTCTGCCCGTCCACCGGACAGCGGGAGGGTACCACCGGCAGGTCTTCCCGCGCCGCAAAGGCGGCGATCTCCCGTTCGGCGGCGAAGATCAGCGGGCGGATGAGCCGCAGCCCGCTGCGATCCAGTTCGGTACGGGGGGCAAAGCAGGCGAACCGCCCGCCCGACAGCAGATTCATCAGCACCGTTTCGGCCGCGTCATCCTTGTGGTGACCCAGCGCCACCACGTTGCAGGAGAGTTCCCGCGCCACCCGGTGCAGGGTGCCCCGCCGCATCTTGGCGCACAGCGAGCAGGGCGGCTTATCGCCTACCCGCGCCGCCACCGCCTCGGCCAGTTTGGTGCGGCGCAGTTCATAGGGCACCTCCAGCCGGTCACACAGCCGCGCCACGCCGGAAAAGTCGTTCTCCTCCCCGCCAAAGCAGGGGTCGAGCGTCACCGCCGTGAGCGAAAAGGGCGCGGGGGAAAAGCGGCGGTAGTCGGCCAGCAGCACCAGTAGCGCCAGGCTGTCCTTGCCGCCGGAGACGCCCACGGCCACCCGGTCACCCGGCTCAAAGAGGGAATAGCGCTCCGCCGCGGCCCGCAGATAGGCCAGCAGCTGCTGACGGTCGGCCATGTCCATCCCCTCCTTCTCGTGCCTTTATTATACAGGACTTTTTTGCCGGATGCAATAGACAAATTGTGAACAAAAACCTACCCCGCATTTATTCTTCGGGGAATATCTTGTATGGATTATACAAATCGTATTTCATTGTGGGGGCTTTTTCAGCATGGCCGCCCGGGCATCGTAATCCGGCATCGTCTGCCGTACGAAGGCGTAAAACGCGGGGCCGTGGTCACGGTGGCGCAGGTGGGCCAGTTCGTGCACCACCACGCAGTCGATCACCTCGGGCGGGTAGGCCATCAGGCGGCAGGAAAAATTCAGATTGCCGGCGGCGGAACAGCTGCCCCAGCGGCGCCGGGCGGCGTTCACCTTCACCTGCGCGGGGGTGACGCCCATCCGGGCGGCAAAATACGCCACCCGTCCGGGCAGAAGCGCCTTTGCCTGCCGGCGCCACTCGTCCAGCCCGGCGGCGGTCGGCTCGGGACGGGGCGGCGGCATGGTCTGCAGCCGCTCGGTGATCCTGCCCGCGTTGGCGGCCACCGTGCGGTCGATCACGGCGCGGGGCAGCCGCAGCGGCGCCCGCACGATCACCTCGCCGCCGGGGCGCAGTTCGATGGCGAGGGTGCGCCGCTTGGAGCGGATAAGGGTGTATTCCATTCTGCCTCCTCCTTCCCGGAAAGTGTGACTTCATTGTAGTCAAAACGGGTATATTTGTCAATGCGGACGGCGAAAATTGTGCCGGGAACACCTTGACAAGGCGGTATAGAACGTGTATTATAAATACTGTATAGGTATCATTATCTGTACTGGTCAGTTCGAAACCATCCTGACCCAAAACAAAACTACGGAAAACGGAAGCGATCTTTTTGAAACATCATTCTTCGGCGCGCGGGCTGGAATTTCTGGCACAGGCGGGTGCGATCGGCGGACTGTATGCCGCCATGTGTCTGCTCATCCGCTTCGGGCCGTTCCGCCCGGCGGAAATGCTCACCGTGCTGCCGGTGTATCTGCCGGCCGCCGTGCCGGGACTCACGCTGGGGTGCCTCATCACCAATCTGCTGGCGGGCGCCGGTGCGTGGGACTGGCTGATCGGTACGCTGGCCACGCTGGTGTCGGCCGTTGTCAGCCGGCTGCTCCGGCGGGTGCGGTGGCACGGGCTGCCGGTGCTGTCGGTCTGGCCGCCGGTGCTCATCAACGCGGTGGCCGTGGGGGCGGAGCTGGCCTGCCTGTCGGGCGACGGCTTTTCGTGGCCGGCCTTTGCGCTTTCGGCGGCGGGTGTCGCGGCGGCCGAGACGGTCACCTGTGTCGGCGGCGGTCTGCTGCTGTCGGCGGTGCTGGAGCGGCGGGGATTTTTTGGGGAAAGTGCGGAGCATCACGCTTCGTGAAATAGAGGGGGTCTATCCATGAAACTCATTATGGCCATTGTGAACAAGGACGATTCCGGACGGGTGTCCGAGGAAGTGACGAAGGCGGGCTTTTCGGTGACGAAGCTGGCCACCACCGGCGGCTTTCTGCAGGCCGGCAACACCACCTTCCTCATCGGTACGGACGAGCAGCGCGTGGACGAGGTGATCGGGCTGATCGAGCGGTATTCCAAGCGCCGCACCCAGATGATCTCGGGCGCGACCTACGGCGCCACGGCGGCCGTCTCCATCCCGGTGGAGGTCACGGTGGGCGGTGCTACCGTCTTTGTGCTGGATGTGGAGCGGTTTGAAAAACTCTGATGAATTGCGCGGAGTTTTTGGGTAATGCAGACGCCAAGGCGCGGCTCGCTTCCTATGCGGACAGCGGGCGTTTTCCGCACGCACTGCTGATCGAGGGCCCCGCGGGGAGCGGCCGGCGCACGCTGGCGCGGCTGTTCGCACGGGCGGCGGTCTGCACCGGTGCGGGGGAAAAGCCCTGCGGCGTCTGTCCCGCCTGCCGCAAGGCGCTCGACGGTGCCCATCCCGATATCGAGGAGTGGGGCGGCGACACGCGTTCCTTTAAGGTCGACGCGGTGCGCGAACTGCGGGAGGGCGCCTATGTGCTGCCCAACGAGGCGCCCCGCCGGGTGATGATCCTGGCGGGCGCGGACAGCATGACGGTGCAGGCACAGAACGCGATATTGAAAATACTGGAGGAGCCGCCGGAGAGCCTGCTCTTTGTGCTGACGTGTGAAAACCGGGCACTGCTGCTGCCCACGGTGCGCTCCCGCACGCTGTGCATCACCCTGCACGGTGTGGAGGCGGCCGAGGCACTGCCGCTGATGAAGCGGCGGATGCCGGATGTGCCGCAGGAACAGCTTGCCGAGGCGCTGAAGCTCTACGACGGCTGTATCGGCCGGGCGCTGGACGCCGTGGCGGGGGATGGCCTGACCCGGGTGCGCACGCTTTCGGAGCAGATCGCCGCGGCCGTGACGGCTCCCGCCGAGTGGACGCTGACAGCGGCGCTCGCCCCGCTTGACCAGAAGGACAAAACGCTGACAGACGATGTGCTGGCGGCGCTGGTGCTGTTGTTCTGCGATGCGCTGGCCGTGTCGCAGGGGGCGGCGCGGGCGGTGTCTCCCGCCGCCGGGAAACTGGCGTCGCAGCTGACATCGCCGCATCTGGCGGCACTGACCGATGCGACCCGGGCGCTGCAGCAGATGCGCCGCCGCAATGTGAACCAGACATTGTTTTTGAACTTGATGAGTGCCCGCCTGCGTACGGCGGCCGGGCGCGATTGACATATTCCACGAAAAAGAAAGAGGAACAGTATGGCAGAGATCGTTGGCGTGCGTTTTCGCAACGCAGGAAAGACTTATTATTTCGACCCCGCCGGCCACACCCTGAACGAGGGGGACGTGGCGGTGGTGGAGACGGCCCGCGGCCCGGAGTGCGGCGAGGTCGTCATCAGCAACCGCACGGTGGAGGACGCCACCGTGGTCAAGCCGCTCAAATCGGTGCTGCGTCTCGCGACCGAGGAGGATATCCGGCACATGGAGGAAAACGAGGCGCGCCGCAAAAAAGCGATGAAGCAGTGTCAGGAGCGCATCAACGCCCACAAGCTGGACATGAAGCTGGTGGACGCGGAGTATGCGCTGGACAACTCCAAGCTGCTTTTCTATTTCACCGCCGACGGGCGGGTGGATTTCCGTGAACTGGTGAAGGATCTGGCCTCCTTCTTCCACACCCGCATCGAGCTGCGGCAGATCGGTGTGCGGGACGAGGCCAAGATGCTCGGCGGACTGGGCATCTGCGGTCAGCCGCTGTGCTGCACCCAGTTCTTGAGCGATTTCCAGCCTGTCTCCATCAAAATGGCCAAGGAGCAGGGCCTGTCGCTCAACCCCACCAAGATCTCCGGCACCTGCGGCCGGCTGATGTGCTGCCTCAAATATGAGCAGGACGTCTATGAGCAGCTACTCAAGGCGAGCCCGAAGATGGGCGCGGCCGTGGTCACCGAGGAGGGACGCGGCGTGGTCACCGAGGTGAACCTGCTGGCCGAAACGCTCAAGGTGCGGCTGGACAAAGCCCCCGATTCCCCGCCGGTCACGGTGCCGGTCGCCACGGTGAAGACGATCCGCGGCGGCCGTCCGCCCAAGTCCGCCGAAGCGGGGGAGGAGCCGGAAGAGGCGGCAGAGGAAGCAGAGGAATAAATAGAGTGCCGTCCGCGTGGGCGGACGGCACTGTTTTGTCAAAGTATCCGTTTTGGGAGAGTGGTCCAACATGAAAATCGCACCGTCTATCCTCACCTGTGATTTCACCAATTTGCGGCAGGAGATGGCCGCCATGGAAGCGTGGGGCGTGGATCTGCTGCATCTGGACGTGATGGACGGCGTGTTCGTGCCGAACATCACCTTCGGTCCCACGGTGATCGCCGCGCTGCGGCCGCTGGTGAAGATCCCTTTTGATGTACATCTGATGCTGCAGCATCCCGAGTGGCTGCTGGACGATTTCATCCGTGCGGGCGCCGATATGGTCACCATCCATGTCGAGAGCGATGCTCCCGTGGCCGATACACTGCGCCGCATCCGGGAGGCGGGCTGCAAGGCGGGTCTGTCGCTCAACCCCGGCACTCCGGCCGAGGCGGTGTTCCCGTATCTCGAGCTGACGGATCTGGTGCTGGTGATGACGGTGCAGCCGGGCTTCGGCGGCCAGTCCTTCCGGCCGGAGGTGCTCGAAAAGATCACCGCCATCCGTGCCGAGGCGGATCGCCGCGGCCTGCCGCTGAGCATCGAGGTGGACGGCGGTGTGAAAGCCGCCAACGCCCCTCTGGTGGCCGCGGCCGGCGCCGATACGGTGGTCATGGGCAGTGCGTTGTTCGGCGGGGCCGACCCGCTGGGCACGGTGCAGGCCGTCCGGCCGCTGTGACCTAAGGCAATACCGCATAATTCTGACGGTGCAGATGCGCTGTCAGGTTTTTCGTCAGAATGTACGAAAAAGGCGCGGGCAGACTGCCGTCTGCCAAGTCTTTTTTGTGCGTTATGGCGGAAAAGATGCAAGCATATGTGCCGCCAAGGCGTCAGCCGTGAATTGTGCGGTGTTGCCTTAATCTTTGCACACCAGCCGATGCAGGCGGGGCAGGGCGTCTCCGATGAAAACGGGGGTGCCGTGCTCCGCCGCCATCGCCGCGGCGGCTTCGCCCCCGGCGATGAACTCGGCACATTCATAAAGCGCGGGCATCGGGTCGCCGCCGCGGATGACCAGCCAGTAGGTCTCTCCGTCACGGTAGAGGGAGCTGCTCCTGCCGAAGGCGGACGGCTGTGCACCGCAGGCGGATGCCAATTGCAGCAGGCCGTCGGCGTCGGTGACGAAGGTGGCCGGTGCGCTGCGGTCGGGCGGGCCGGCGGACGGGCGGCTCGGGGTCACGAGCAGAAGGCAGCCGCCGTCCAGCGGCAGTGCCTCCACCAGCAGGGAACTGCCCGGGTCGTAACCCGTTTCCCGCCGTGCCATCCGCAGCAGGGCTTTCACCATCCGGCGGGTGCGGGGGCTGTGTTCATCCAGCTCTCCGAAGCTCAGCCCCATCGCGGCCAGCTCGCCGTCGGAGAGGTACAGGGTCAGGCAACCGTTATCCGCAAGGTCGATTTGCATGAGGATCCCCCTTATTCGGTCGATTTTGCTCTTTCATCATACCCCCTTGCCGTCACTGCGGCAAGAGGGGAAACGCTGGTAATTCACAAGAAAGGTCGTGTCATCTGTGCCGGTTCTCACCAATCGCGGCGTGCGGCTCACGTTCTGCAAGCAGCCTGCCGCCGACCGCCCCATCGAGGATCTGACGGACATTTCACGGGTATATCTGCCGGTGTCGTCGGCGAATGGGAAGGCACGGTGCGTGCTGCAGTCCTTTGCCTCCGTGCTGTACGGGCAGGTGATCGCCCGCCCCGACGGCGCGAGAGGTATCCCGGCGCTGTCCACCGTCAGCGGGGTATTCACCGAGCACCGGGATATTGATTACCCCGGCGTCGGCATGCTGTCCTGCATCGTGCTCGACTGCATGGATGCCCGCCGTCCCGCGCCGTCCGGGCGCACCGATACCGACAGTCTGACGGCGGAGCAGATCGTGGAGATCGCCCGCCAGCAGGCGGTGATCGACGAACTCGACGGCCGTCCGCTCTATGAAAAACTGCGTCTGTGGGCCGAAGAGGGCTGCGACGTGGTGGTCGGCGACGCGGTGGAGGATCAGCCGTATGCCTCTGCCGCGTGGGAAGTGCTGAGCGAGAGCGTGGAGCAGGTGTGGGAGGGCCTTTCACTGGCCGCCCGCGCCGTGGGCTGCGAGCAGATGCATCTGGCGGTGCAGCCGCTCCCGAAAAATCATTACCGGGCGCTGTGTCAGCGGCTGGGCGATGCCAAAAAACTGTTCACCGTGCGCCGCAAATATCCCGCCGTGGCCCGCACCGAAAAGCCGTTCGGCAAACGGGTGCGCCGCATCGGGGTGCAGGCGCTGCTGGCGCTGCTGCGCGCCGCCGCTTTCCATGAGCCGCACACCGCCTGTGTGGTGACGGTGGCGGGGGACGCGGTGGCCACCCCCCGCAATGTGCGGGTGCCCTTCGGCACCCCCGCATCGGATCTGTTCCGTCTGTGCGGCCTCGCGGCCGAGCCGACGCTCGTGCTGTTCGGTGATGTGATGACCGGCCACGCAGTGGAGAACACCGATCTGCCCATCCTGCCGGGTGTCACCTGCCTGCTGGCGCTGACCGCGCCGCTCAATCCGCCGGCCGAGGTCTGTGTGGGCTGCGGGCGGTGTGCGCAGGTCTGCCATGCCGGGCTGATGCCGGTCACGCTGATGCAGACGATCGACCGTGGCCAGACCGAACGGCTGCATATGCTGCACGCCGAGGCCTGCGACGGCTGCGGCGCGTGTGCGGCCGTCTGCCCCGCGGGGCTGGAGCTGTCCGCACGCATCTGCGCGGCGGGCAGAGAAGCGGATATATCGGGAAAAGGAGATGGGGACCGTGAGTGAATGGCAGTCGGCACCGCATTGGCGGCAGATCGAACAGGCATCCTATCGCTGCTGGGACGTGCTCATCCCGTTGATACCGCTCACGGTGTATTCCTGTGTGTATTACGGCCTGCGGCCGCTGTATGTGATGCTCTGTTCCGTGGCCGCCGCCATGGCGGCCGAATGGCTCGGCTATGTGCTGCAGATGCGGCGCGCCCCTCTCACCGACGGCACCGCCGCCGTGACGGGCGGCGTCATCGGACTGGTCATGTCCCCCATCGTGCCCCTGTGGGTGCCGGTGGTGGCATCGGTTTTCGCCATCTGGGTGGTAAAACTGCCGTTCGGCGGACGTGGCCACAACATTTTCAATCCCGCGGCGGGCGGTCTGGCGCTGGTCACGGTGCTGTTCCCCGCGCAGATGTTCCTCTATCCCGATCCGGAACGCTCCATCGCGGATATGAGCAACCTCATTACGCAAACCTCTCCCGCGGCGCTGCTGCGGGCGGGCGCCACGCCGGGCTACAGCCCCATGGATATCGCCATCAGCAATTTCCCCGGCCCCATCGGGTCGGTACTCATCATTCTGGCCGCCTGCATCCTCTATCTGTTCGTGCGGCGTGCCTCGTCGCCCTGCGTGGTGGTGTCGTTCCTGGCCACCTGCGCGCTGTGGGCGGTGCTGTTCCCGCGGGTGAGCGGCCCGGCGTGGAGCAGTGTACTGCTGGAGCTCTGCTCCGGGTATCTGATGCTCACCGCCACCTTCCTCATCGCCGATCCGGTCACCGCGCCGCGGCACTGGCTGGCGCGGATCGTGTACGGCGTGCTGGCGGGACTGCTGGTCATGCTGCTGCGGCAGGTGGGCCAATTTGAAGAGGGCGCCTGCTTTGCGGTGCTGATCTGCAATCTGTTTGCCGGTGTGCTGGATCGCTGGTGCTGGAAACTGTGCTATACCATCCGCCGACGCCGGCAGGATCATAAAGGAGGCTTGCCCGTATGACACCGCGTACACCCGGGCGGGCCCGCCGCCTGGCACAGATCTTTTTCGATACGTTCCTGGTGCGCAACATCGTGCTGGTGAAGATGATCAGCATCTGCCCCATCATCGCCGCCGCCGTCAACCTGAAATACGGCGTGACGCTCACGGTCGCCGCCGCGGCGGCACTGCTGCCCACGGCGCTGCTCATGTCGCTGGTGGGGGATAAGCTCAAGCCGGTGCTGCGCGCGCCGCTCTACACACTGCTTGCCTCCTGCATCCTGCTGGGGGTCGCCTTCGTGGTGCAGGAATATGTGGAGCCGGAACTGTATGCCGCGCTCTATCTCTACCTGCCGCTGATGGCGGTGAATACGCTGATGACCTATCGCGCCGGCGGCTTTGCCGTGGCCAGCCGCCCCCCCGAGGCGCTGGCCGACGCGTTCGGCTCCACCATGGGCTTCGGGGCGGTCATCTGTCTGGTGTCCGCCGTGCGGGAGCTGCTGGCTTTCGGCACCCTGTGGGACATCCGGCTGACGGCGCCGCTGCTGCCCGCCGCCGCCTCTCCCTTTGTGGCGTTCCTGCTGCTGGGGATCATGGCCGCCGGCCTGCAGTTTTTGCGGGAACTGACCCGCCGTTTCGTGGAAGGGGAGGTGACCCGTCCCAATGAGTGAACTGATCGCGTGGCTGCTTGCCACCGCCGTTTTTCAGAACATCGTGCTGACCACCGGCTTCGGGTCGTCGCTGCTCATGCGGGTGCTCAATAAAAAGAGCGACATCTGGAAGTTCGGCCTCATCCTGGCCTTTTTCCTGGTGGCCACCGTGCTGATCGACTATCCCGTCGACCTGTGGCTGGGGCTGACCACCCGCGCCAAGCTGCTGCGTCCGCTCGTGATGGTGGCGATCGCCGTGGTGCTCTATTTTGCGGTCACCCTCATCACCGCCCGCATCTCGGTACCGTTTTACAAGAAGATCAAGCCCTATGTGGGACCCGCCGCTTTCAACAACCTCACCATCGGCATCGCCATGATCGCCAACCACAAGGTGACGGTGTCGTTTTTGGGCACGCTGGGTCTGGCGCTGGGCACCTGCGCAGGCTTCATGTTCACCGGCTGGCTGCTGCTGGAGGGCCGCGCCCGACTGGATCAGGCCGCGATACCGCAGGCCTACCGCGGTGTGCCGGTCGCCTTCCTTTACCTCGGCCTCGTGGCGCTGGCGCTGATGGGTTTCGGCGGCAGCAGTCTTATCTGAATCCATAATAAGGAGAGATCACCTGATGAGTGCAAGCAGGATCCGCCGCCGCCGGCGCCGGATGTCCCGCCGCCGCCGCGTGTGGCGGACAGTGGGCAAAGTGCTTTTGTGGCTGCTCGTCATCCCCGCCCTGATCGGCGGATATTATCTGGCGCAATATCTGTTTACCCGCAACACCGCCCCTGTGGTGAATAACGACCCCGTCCCCGCCGCGACCACCACGGCGGGCGAGACGACGCCCACCCGGCCCACCGAGCCCGAGCCCAAGCAGGACCCCGAGCCGGAGGGGGTGCTAACGCTGGCGAAGCTGCGGGCGATCTGGCTGCCGCTGTCGGCACTGCGGGACGTTCCGGCGTGGGACGCCACCCTTTCGGGCGCGGCGTCGGCCGGCTTCAATGCCGTCATCGTCGATCTGAAGGACGCCGACGGCCGGGTGTGGTACGCCTCCGAGACCGCGGCCGCCGCCGAGGCGCGCAGCGTGCAGGAGACGGCGCTTTCGGCCGAGGAACTGAAGACGGCCGGGCAGGCGCTGAACGAATACGGCCTCACGCTGGTGCCGCGTCTGTTTGCCTTCCGCGACAATCTGGCGCCGCGCTATCTGGCCGCGGCACGGGTGTCGGTGGCGGGCAGTCCGCAGTCGGTGGGGTACGACAACGATCCCCCCGCCGGCGGCCGCCCGGGGCTCCAG
>JAZRVU010000010.1:0-15131 GCA_045599305.1 Acutalibacteraceae bacterium
ATCACCGCGCTGATGCAGCAGCGGGAAGCGGACGAGCAGCAGCAGACCGAGTGGCGGCGCCTGTCGCGCGAAAAGAGCGACGAGCGCGAGCGGGTCGGCCGTGATGTGGCCCGTCTGGAGGAGCGCTGCACCGCCGCCGAGCACGAGGCGGACGACATCGTCCGCAAGCTCTACGACGAATATGAACTGACCCGTGCCGAGGCCGAAGCCGAGGCGCCTCCCATCGAGGACGCCGCACAGGCCGGCCGCCGTCTGGGCGAACTGAAAGGCAAGATCCGGGCGCTGGGCACGGTGAACGTCTCCGCCATCGAGGAGTATAAAGAGGTCAGCGAGCGGTACGAATTCCTCTCAGGGCAGGTGCAGGACGTGGAGACCTCCAAGGCCGAACTGCTCAAACTCATCGGGGAACTCACCGTGCAGATGCGGGACATCTTCGTGGAGCGGTTCCGCCAGATCAATCACCATTTCGGCGAGACCTTCACCGATCTCTTCGGCGGCGGCAGTGCCGGTCTGGAACTGTCCGACCCGGACGATATCCTGCATTCCGGCATCGAGATGCACGTGCAGCCGCCGGGCAAGAAGATACTGAATCTGGATGCGCTTTCGGGCGGCGAAAAGGCGCTGGTCGCCATCGCGCTGCTGTTCGCCATCCTGCGGGTCACCCCCTCGCCCTTCTGCGTGCTGGACGAGATCGAGGCCGCGCTGGACGATGTGAACGTCGACCGCTACGCGCGTTTTCTGCGCCGCATCTGCGACAAGACGCAGTTCATCGTCATCACCCACCGCCGCGGCACCATGGAAGAGGCCGATGTGCTCTACGGTGTGACGATGCAGGAGAAGGGCGTGTCCAAACTGCTGGAGCTGCGCGCCAGCGAGGTGGAAGCCAAACTGGGCATTTCCCTCCAGCAGCAATAAAAAGGAGTAAACAGCATGGGTTTTTTCAAAAAGATCAGCGAGGGACTGAAGAAAACGCGGGATTCGTTCATGAATCCCTTAAACTCGCTGCTGCGTTCGTTCACTAAGATCGACGAGGAACTGTTCGAGGAACTGGAGGAGATCCTCGTCATGGCCGACGTGGGCACCGCCACCGCGGGGCGTATCTGTGAGCAGCTGCGCCGCCGGGTGAAGGAGACCGGCACCACCGACCCGGCCGCCGTGAAGGATCTGCTGCAGCAGATCGTGGCCGAAACGCTCACCGGCGGGCAGGAGATGCATCTCTCCACCACCCCCTCCGTGGTGCTGGTCATCGGCGTGAACGGCGTGGGCAAGACCACCACCATCGGCAAACTGGCCGCCCGCTACCGCAGCGAGGGCAAAAAGGTGGTGCTGGCCGCGGCCGACACCTTCCGTGCCGCCGCCATCGAGCAGCTGGAGGTGTGGGCCGGGCGCGCAGGGGCCGATTTCGTGCATCACGAGCAGGGCTCCGACCCGGCCGCCGTGGTGTTCGACGCCATCGGCGCCGCCAAGGCGCGCGGGGCGGACGTGGTCATCTGCGACACCGCCGGCCGCCTGCACAACAAGAAAAACCTGATGGATGAACTTGAAAAGATCGTCCGCGTCATCGAGCGGGAACTGCCCGATGCCGATAAGGAGACCCTGCTGGTGTTGGATGCCACCACCGGCCAGAACGCGGTGAATCAGGCACGCGAGTTCAAAAACAGCGCCGGTATCACCGGCATCGTGCTCACCAAACTGGACGGCACCGCCCGCGGCGGTGTGGTGCTCGCCATCCGCGAGGATCTGGACGTGCCGGTCAAGTTCATCGGCGTGGGCGAGGGCGTGGATGATCTGCAGCCCTTCGACCCGGAAGAATTCACAAAGGGGATCTTTGAAGCATGACATTCATCATTGCCACGCATAACGCGCACAAACTGGAAGAACTGCGCCGCATCCTGCTGCCGCTGGGCATCGAGGCGATCATCGACCCCGCCCTGCCGGACGTGGAGGAGACGGGCACCACCTTTGCGGAAAACGCCTTCATCAAGGCGGATGCCGCCTGCGCTTTCACGGGTCTGCCCGCCATTGCGGACGATTCGGGGCTGATGGTGGATGCGCTGGGCGGTGAGCCGGGCGTCTATTCCGCACGCTACGCCCCCGTGGGCAGCCGCAAGGCCACCGTGCTCAAAAAACTGGAAAACGTGCCGGATGAGGCGCGCGGCGCACAGTTCGTCTCGTCGGTCTGCTGTGTCTTCCCAAATGGGGACACCGTCACGGCCGAAGGGGTCTGCCGCGGCACCATCGGCCACGAGCCGCGCGGCGAGGGCGGCTTCGGCTACGATCCCATCTTCGTCACCGAAAGCGGGCGCACCTTTGCCGAACTGACCGCGGAGGAAAAGGACGCCATCAGTCATCGCGGCCTGGCGCTGCGGGCATTTGCCGAAAAACTGGCCGCCTATCTTGCAAAGAAATAAGGAGAAAACCGATATGCTGACAAGTAAACAGCGCGCGTTCCTGCGCGGCATGGCCAACACAATGGATCCCATCCTGCACGCCGGCAAGGGCGGCGTTTCCGCCGCCATGAACAAGCAGGCAGACGATGCCCTCACTGCCCGCGAACCCATCAAGGGACGTGTGCTGGAAACGGCGCCGGCCGCCACCCGCGAGGTGGCAGAGGAGATCGCCGCCGCGGTGGGTGCCGAGGTGGTGCAGGTGATCGGCCGCACCTTCGTGCTCTACCGGCGCAATCCCGAAGAGCCGGTCATCGAACTGCCGCGATGAAGCGCTGCGGTCTGTTCGGCGGCACCTTCGACCCGATCCATAACGGTCACATGGCGTTGGTGCGCACCCTCAAAGAACAACTGGCGCTGGACGAAATGGTGCTGATGCCCACCGCTCAGCCGCCCCATAAACTGAAATCCGAAATGGCCCCGGCCGAAGACCGGCTGGCCATGTGCCGCCTTGCCGCGGCCGACTGTCCCGGCGTCACCGTGTCACAACTGGAGATCGCCCGCGGCGGCGCCAGCTTCACGGCCGACACACTGGACGCTCTGCGCCGGCAGTACCCCGATACCGAGTGGTATCTGTGCATGGGGGCGGATATGTTTTTGTCGGTGGAGACATGGCGGCGGTTTGCCGATATCGCCGCCGCGGCGGTGCTGTGCACCGTCCCGCGAAGCGATGGCGACCGCGCCCGCCTGCTTACCCACGCCGCCCGGTTGGAGGCACTCGGTGCCCGGTGTGTGGTGGCGGATATGGCGAAGGTGGATGTTTCCTCCACCGAACTGCGCCGCCGGGTGCACGCGGGCGAGCCGCTCGGTGACCTCTGTCCGGCCGCGGTGGCGGACTATATCGCCGCCCACCGGCTCTATCTCACCGGGGACACGGCGCTCCCCACCGATGAACAGATCGTGGAGATCATCCGCGGCCGTCTCAAGCCCGGGCGGTTTGCCCATTCGCTGGCGGTGGCCGAGGAGGCCGAACGGCTGGCGCGGCACTACGGCGCCGACCCGGCCAAGGCGCGCACGGCCGGCCTGCTGCACGATATCATGAAAAATACCGATCCGAAAGAACAGTTGCAAATTTTTTCAAAATTTGGTATACTGTTGACCGATGTGGAGGCACACTCACAAAAACTGTGGCACGCGATCAGCGGCGCCGTGTTTGCCGAGCGGGTGCTCGGCTTCACCGACCGCGAGATCCTCGACGCCGTGCGGTATCACACCACCGCCCGGGCGGAGATGTCGCCGCTCGAGCAGGTGCTGTATCTGGCCGATTTCACCTCGGCCGACCGGGACTACGAGGATGTGGACGAGATGCGCCGCCGGGTGGACATCAGCATTGCCTGTGCGATGGAGTACGCGCTGTCCTACACCATCCGCGATCTGGTGAAAAAACAGAGCCCGGTGCATCCCGACACACTGGATGCTTATAACGAGATCATGCTGAAGAAAGGGGACGTCTGACATGGCACAGACCAACGCCAAAAAACCGGCCGCCAAAAAGCGCAAGAAGAAAAAGGGCTGGGGCCGCCTCATCCTCACCATCCTCATGGTGGTGCTCATTCTGGTGGCGTCCGCTTTCATCTATTATCTGGGCCGCACCATCTATAACACCTACCTCCACGGGGAGTCGAGCGGCTCCGGCACCGAGGTCGATCCCATCACCTATGAGACCACGCCTGTCGCCCAGTCCACCAAGGTGGGGTACTATCTGGTCGGCCTGATGGGCGAAAACGGCGTGGAGAGCCCGACCGAACTGCTCTCACTGTGCTGCTTCGATAAGCAGCAGAACACCCTGCGCGTGCTGCAGGTGCCGCAGGCGACCTATCTCGGCACCGACAGCGCCTTCAAGGTGCGCCAGATATCGCAGGTGTTCCCCCAGCCGCAGGACTTCGTCTGGTGCGAGACCTGTCGCTGCCGCGTCTTCGAGCCGGAACGCACCGAGGACGGTTACCACAGTGTCTGCAACACCGAACTGACCACCAAAGAGGGCTCGGCCACCGTCAATCTGGCGGAGGTGTTCAACCGGCAGTATGGACTGCCCGTGGACGGGTATTATATCTTTGAACAGGACACCTTCCGCAAACTCGTCGACCTCATCGGCGGCGTGGAGGTGGATCTGGCGTTCGACATGAAGGTGAGCGGCACCACCTACCAAAAGGGCGTCCGCCTCATCGACGGCGTGACGGCGTTGCAGTATATCGCCGCCTCCGGTGATGGTGTCGACAAGGATATCGAGCGGATGAGCCGCTTCCAGCAGGTGTGCACCGCCGTGCTGCAGCGCCTGTTCGCCATGTCGGACGAAAAAATGACCGAAGACGTGTTCCAGCCGCTGATGGCGGGCAGTACCCCCATCCGCGTGGCGGTCAACGACAATTACAAAAACATCGTGGAACTGGTGCGCAAGCTTTCCAAAGTCAAGTTCGACGATATGATCACCTACGTCATTCCCGGCGAGCAGTCCAAGTCGGACGGCACCGTCTACTATTCGGTGCATCGGCAGGAGCTGCTGGCGCTGCTCAACGCCCAGTTCGCGCCCTACGGTGACCAACTGGCGGAGGGCGATCTCGCCATTACCGAACTGGCCGTGACCGGTCAGGCCGACCTGCACGAGGCACCGCTTTCGCAGTGGGTGGTCGAGCAGAGCCACACGGTCACCACCACGGCGGCGGAAGAGACGACAAGCACCACGGCGGCCGGCTGACAGCCGGGACAGAAAGGAAAACCATGGCAGCTGAAAAAGACATTGTACGGGCGCTCGTCCGTGCGCTGGATACACACAAAGCCGGCAACATCCGCGTGATCGGGGTGGGGGATCTCACCTCGCTGGCCGATACCTTCGTCATTGCCGAGGGCGGCAGTTCCACGCAGGTGCGTGCGCTGGCGGATTACGCCGAGGAGACCCTGCGGGCGCAGGGCATCCCGCCCCTGCGGGTGGAGGGCTACCGTTCCCAGGGATGGATCGTGCTGGACTACGGAGACGTGGTGCTGCACGTGTTCCACCGCGAGACCCGCGCATTTTATGATCTCGAACGTCTTTGGAAGGACGGACAGGATATAGACATTTCGCAATTTTTAGATAACGAGGGTGACGATCATGCAGTATAACGCCAAAGCGACCGAAGCCAAATGGCAGAAGATCTGGGAAGACAACCGGGTCTTTGCCGCCACCGAGGATCACACCAAGCCGAAATTCTACGGCCTGGTCGAGTTCCCTTATCCCTCCGGCGCGGGAATGCACGTCGGCCACATCAAGGCCTACTCCGGCCTCGAGGTGATCGGCCGCAAGCGCCGCAAGCAGGGCTATAACGTGCTGTTCCCGATCGGGTTCGACGCCTATGGCCTGCCCACCGAAAACTACGCCATCAAGACCGGCATCCACCCGCGTGAGGTGACCGACCGCAACATCGCCCGCTTCACCGAGCAGCTCAAGCGCGTGGGCTTCTCCTTCGACTGGTCGCGCGTGATCGACACCACCGAAGAGGACTACTACAAGTGGACGCAGTGGATCATTTTGAAGATGTTCGAACAGGGCCACGCCTTCCGCGATAAGACGCTCGTCAACTATTGCCCCTCCTGTAAGGTCGTCCTCTCCAACGAGGACTCGCAGGGCGGCAAGTGCGATATCTGCCACAGCGATGTGGTGCAGCGCAGCAAGGACGTGTGGTATCTGCGCATCACGGCCTATGCCGATAAACTGCTCGAAGGGCTGGAGGAAGTGGACTACCTGCCCAATGTGAAACTGCAGCAGAAGAACTGGATCGGCAAGTCCACCGGTGCGTTCGTCAACTTCCCGCTTTCCGGCGCGGATGAGAAACTGCGCATCTACACCACCCGGCCGGACACCCTCTTCGGCGTTACCTTCATGGTCATGGCGCCGGAGCATCCGCTGCTGCAGAAATACCGTGACCGCATCAAAAACTCCGCCGCGCTGGACGCCTACCGCGAGGAGTGCAGCAAGAAGACCGAGTTCGAGCGCACCCAACTGGTCAAGGATAAGACCGGCGTGCGGGTGGAGGGGCTGGCCGCCGTCAACCCCGTCACCGGCGACGAGGTGCCGATCTACATCTCCGACTATGTCATGATGGGTTACGGCACCGGCGCCATTATGGCGGTGCCCGCCCATGACGAGCGCGACTACGATTTTGCCAAAAAATTCGGCATCGCCATCCGGCCCGTCATCGAGGGCGGCGATGTGAATAAAGAAGCCTACACCGGCGACGGCCGGGTCATCAATTCCGGCTTCCTTGACGGCTGCACCACCAAGCAGGAGGCCATCGACAAGATGCTGGCGCATCTGGAGGCGGAGGGCATCGGCGAGGCCGGCGTGCAGTACAAGATGAAGGACTGGGCGTTCAACCGTCAGCGCTACTGGGGCGAGCCGATCCCCGTCATCCACTGCGCCAAATGCGGCATGGTGGCCGTGCCCTATGAGGAACTGCCGCTGCGTCTGCCCAAGATCGACAACTTTGCTCCCGGCACCGACGGCGAAAGCCCGCTGGCCAAGATCGAGAGTTTCGTTCAGTGCACCTGTCCCAAGTGCGGCGGCGCCGCCCGCCGCGAGACGGACACCATGCCCCAGTGGGCGGGTTCCTCGTGGTATTTCCTGCGCTACACCGATCCACATAATGATGCGGCGCTCGCTTCGCCCGAGGCCATGAAATACTGGCTGCCGGTCGACTGGTACAATGGCGGTATGGAGCACGTGACCCGTCACATGATCTATTCCCGCTTCTGGCACCGTTTCCTCTACGATATCGGCGTGGTGCCCACCAAGGAGCCGTATGCCAAGCGCACGGCACAGGGGCTCATCCTCGGGCCGGACGGCGACAAGATGTCCAAGTCCAAGGGCAACGTGGTCGACCCGCTGGAGGTCGTGGATGTCTACGGCGCCGATGTGCTGCGCACCTACATCCTGTTCATGGGCGACTACCGTGAGGCCACCCCGTGGTCGGAAAACGGCGTGAAGGGCTGCAAGCGCTTCCTCGACCGTGTGTGGGCGCTGCAGGATATCCTCACCGACGGCGACGATATTTCCGCCGATCTCACCGCCCCCTTTCACCGCACCATCAAGAAGGTGACGGAGGATATCGAGGCGATGAAGTTCAACACCGCCATCGCGGCGATGATGACCCTGCTCAACCAGATCGCCGATAAGGGCAGCATCACCCGCGGCGAGTGGAAGATCCTGCTCTCGCTGCTCAATCCGTTCGCGCCCCACATCACCGAAGAGATGTGGCAGATCGCCGGTTTTGAGGGGATGCTCGTCACCGCGCCGTGGCCGGAATATGACGAGGCGAAATGTGTCGAAGCCACCGTCGAGATCGCGGTGCAGGTCAACGGCAAGGTGCGCAGCCGCATCACGGTCGCGGCCGATATCGACGCCGCCGGTGCCATCGCCGCCGCCAAGGCGGACGAGCACGTGCAGCCCTTCACCGCCGGTATGCAGTTCGTGAAAGAACTCTATGTGCCGGGTAAATTGGTCAATTTGGTGGTCAAACCGGCGTGAAACGGCAAAAAAGTGCAAAAAAATTTGTGATTTTGTCTTGACGAACGCGTTTTCTTGGTGTATACTGAATAGGCTAATAGCATATTACCCCTGCTTTGAAGGCGGAGGGAGGGAATACGATGTCAGAAGTCCGAGTCAAGGAAAACGAAAGCTTGGATAGTGCTCTGCGCAGATGGAAGAAATCCTGCGCCCGTGCCGGTACGCTCGCTGAAGTCCGCAAGCGTGAGCATTATGAGAAGCCTTCTGTCCGGCGCAAAAAGAAGTCGGAGGCTGCACGCAAGAGAAAGTTCAAATAAGCGTATGCATCATCCGCAAACGGGGCAGCCTTCGGGTCTGTCCCGTTTGTTCTTGAAAAGGAGGCGGCTCATGCGGTTGCTCGAGCCTACGGTGCTGCACGAACGCATCACCGACATCACGGTGGAGGAACTGCGCGCCATGGGGGTGCGCGGCCTGCTGCTGGATGTGGATAACACCCTCACCACCCACTATTGTCCCGACCTGTCACCCGAGGTGACGGCGTGGCTTTCCGCCGTGCAGGCGGCCGGGATCACCGCCACGGTGATCTCCAACGCCAAGCGCCGCCGGGTGGAGCCGTTTGCGCAAAAGATCGGTCTTTCGTGTGTGTGGCTGGCGGCCAAACCGCTGCCCGGCGGCCTGTGGCGCGGGGTGCGGCGGCTGGGTCTGCGGCTGCGCGACTGCGTCGTCATCGGCGATCAGACCTTTACCGACACCCTCGGTGCCCGTTTGGCCGGGCTGCGGGTGATCCAGCTCATGCCCATCCGGCTGGAGGAGGGGAAGCCCTTCCTGCTGTTCAAGCGGCGGCTGGAAAAACGGGTGCTGGCGCAGTATAAAAGGAGGAAAGGCGTATGACTCCCTTATTCGGGCCGGCCGGCAACGGCGACGATTTTGCCGCGGCGGGATTGAAGCGCACCGCCGAAGCCCCCGCGTGGCTGCGCTCACTGGGGCTTACCGCCTATGAATATCAGTGCGGGCGCGGCGTGCGGGTGAACGAGGATGCGGCGGCTGAACTGGCGCTGGCGGCCGCGCAGAACGGCGTGGCCGTGTCGGTACACGCCCCCTATTTCATCTCGCTCGCCTCGGCCGAGGAGGAAAAGCGCGATAACAGCCTGCGCTACATCCTCGAAAGCGCGCTGGCGGTGCGGATGTTCGGGGGCGACCGCATCGTGGTGCATCCCGGCGGCCTCGGCGGCCGCAGTCGGGAGGAGGCCACCGCCCTCGCGTGCGAGACGCTCGCCCGCGCCCAGCGGGTGCTGGACGAGGCCGGGCTCGGCGACGTGCACATCTGCCCCGAAACGATGGGGAAGATCAATCAACTCGGCGACCTTGCGGAGGTGCTCACCTTCTGCGCGGTGGACGAGCGGTTTTTGCCCTGTGTGGATTTCGGCCATCTCAACTGCCGCGTGCAGGGGGCGCTTCACAGCACCGATGCCTTTTTGCAGGTGCTGGACACCGTGGCCGACCGTCTGGGTGGGGAGCGGATGCGCCGTATGCACATCCATTTTTCCAAGATCGAATACACAGCCGGCGGCGAAAAACGCCACCTCACTTTTGAAGATACGACCTTCGGCCCCGATCCGCGTTATCTGGCCGAGGCGCTCGTTCTGCGGGACGCCGCCCCCACCGTGATCTGTGAATCGGCCGGCACGCAGGCGCGTGACGCGGCACAACTGCACCGGCTGTGGTGTGAAATTTCACGAAAGGACTGATTTGTATGGAAAAGACACAATGGCAGCGGCTGGCAGCCTTCCTGCCGGAAAAAGGGGACGCCCTGCTGGTCACGGCTCCGCCGGATATGCGGTTTCTGACCGATTTCGCGGCCGAGGGCGCGGTGGCGGTGACGGCGGATGCCGCCTGCTTCTTCACCGATTCCCGCTACATCGAGGCATCACAGCGTGCCATCACGGAAATGCCGTCGGTCTGCTTCAACCGTCTGTCCGAATCGCTGGGTGAGTGGTTCAAAGCGCACGGCGTGCGCCGCGTTTTCGTGCAGGCGGCGGCCATGAGCCTGGCAGATTTCGCCATGTGGAAAAAGATGCTGTCCGATTTCGAATGGACAGACGATAATGCGCCCGACGGTTGGCTGCGCGATCTGCGGTCGGTGAAGCTGCCGGAGCAGGTCGAGGCCATCAAAGCGGCACAGAAACTCACCGACGACGGCTTCTCCTACATTCTGTCCCGCATCGAGGCCGGACGTACCGAGCGCGAGGTGGCGCTGGATCTGGAATTTGCCATCCGCCGTGCCGGCGCCGAGGGCGTCGCGTTCGATTTCATCGTGGTGGCGGGCGCCAACGGCTCGCTGCCGCACGGTGTGCCGGGCGACCGTGTCATTCAGCGCGGCGACCTCGTGACGATGGACTTCGGTGCCCGTGTCAACGGCTGGCACTCGGACATGACCCGTACCGTGGCCGTGGGCGAGATCGCCGACTGGCAGCGCGAGATCTATGAGACGGTGCTCAAGGCGCAGAAAAACTGCCTTGCGCATCTGCACGCCGGCATGACCGGCGCCGAGGGCGACGCGCTGACCCGCGATATCATCGCCGCCGCCGGCTATGGCGAGTATTTCGGCCACAGCACGGGTCACGGCGTGGGTCTGGAGATCCACGAATATCCCAATCTGTCCACCCGCTCCACCGATAAGGTGCTGCGTGCGGGCGAGATCGTCACCGTCGAGCCGGGCATCTATCTGCCGGGCAAGGGCGGTGTACGTATCGAGGATATGGTCGTTTTGACCGAGGATGGCTGCGAAAATCTGACCAAATCCCCGAAAGAACTGATTATTTTGTGATTTTGGCCGGAAAATTTTCGCTTTTCTCTTGCAATCCGGCGCACTATCGGTTACAATATACTGTGGTATAAGAAGTACATTTATAAATACGGAGGAAGATTCTTATGGTTTCAGCAGGCGATTTTCGTAACGGTGTCACGTTCGAAATGGACGGCAACGTCTATCAGATCATCGAATTCCAGCATGTCAAGCCGGGCAAGGGCGCGGCGTTCGTGCGCACCAAGGTCCGCAATGTGATCGCGGGCTCCGTGGTGGAAAAAACGTTCAACCCCACCGATAAATTCCCCACCGCGTATGTCGAGCGCAAGGAAATGGAATACTCCTATAACGACGGCGACCTTTACTATTTCATGGATCCCGAATCCTATGAGCTTATGCCCATCGGTAAGGACGTTCTGCCCGACAACTTCAAGTTTGTCAAAGAGAACATGATCTGCCGCATCCTGTCCTATAAGGGCAACGTGTTCGGCATCGAGCCCCCCAACTTTGTGGAACTGCAGGTCACCCAGACCGATCCCGGCTTCAAGGGCGACACCGCCACCAACGCCACCAAGCCCGCCACGCTGGAGACCGGCGCGGAGATCCGTGTGCCGCTGTTCATCGACGAAGGCGAAATGATCCGTGTGGACACCCGTACCGGTGAATACATGGAGCGCGCCTGATCACCACGTCATCTGATCAAAGGAGGAATCGACATGGCAGCAACCATCACCGAAAAAGTCGCGTATCTCAAGGGCCTCACGGAGGGCATGGAGATCGATGCGACCACCAAAGAAGGCAAGATCCTGAACGCCGTTTTGGACGTGCTGGACGATCTCGCCAATACGCTGGCCGACCTCGAGGACTACACCGCCGAATTGACCGAGCAGGTCGATGCCATCGACGAGGATCTGGATCTTCTCGAAACCGATTTCTATGAGGATTGGGAAGAAGACGAAGACGAGGATGACGACTACGATTACTGCGACGGCGACTGCGAAAACTGCGAAGAGGATTGCGGTAACGAGTTCTACGATGTCACCTGCCCCAGCTGCAACACCACCTTCTGCGTGGACGAGGAAACGCTGCTCGACGGCGGCATCGATTGTCCCGAGTGCGGCGAACGCCTGGAGTTCGAAGTGGAAGAGGACGACGGCGACAGCGAGGACGACGAATAAGTTTTCATAAAAAACGGGCAGCCGATGATGGCTGCCCGTTTTTTATGCGTTCAGGGTTTGCGGATCTTATATTCTCCTCCTGCACCCGTCGATCTGTATGTTCTGCCCGGAGATGTAACCGGACTTGTCACCGGCCAAAAAGCATATCAGATCGGCATTTTCCATGTCCGTTCCCGTTCTGCCCATATACGACAGGTCGTTTTCCTCAAAATATCCCATATCCGGGTTTTGGGAATCGCTGACACTTCCCGGAGACACGCTGTTGACCAGAACGCCTTTGTCGACCACTTCTTTGGCCAGTGCTTTTGTCATGGCGATCACGGCCCCCTTCGTGGCGGAATAGTGGGACATATTGGCATTCCCGTAAACGCCCGCCACAGATGCCACATTGATGATCCGGCCGTAACGTCTTTCGATCATCTGAGGCAGAACGGCCTTTGAAAAATAGACCACGCCCATCACGTTGACGGCAATGAATTTTTCCCATTCGCTTGTGGGGATATCCGTAAAATGCTTGAAACTCCGCCACAGTGCCGCATTGTTGACCAGGATATCTATTTTCCCGAACTGTTCGATCGCCGCTTTGACGACATGGCTCACCTCTTGTTCATCGCTGACATCGCACTTGAAAACAGCGACCTCTTCGGTGAAGGGGGCAAGCTCCTGCCTGACTTTTTCCAATTGGTCATAGTTGATATCGACCAGCACCAGTTTGGCGCCGCCCTGAGCCAGTCGCATCGCCACCGCCCGGCCGATCCCAACAGACGCACCCGTGACGAGGGCTGTTTTGTTTTGAAAATCCATATACATCCCATCCTTTCAAATGTCGAATCGCATATGATCTCTGATCGGTTTCAGATCCTTTAATAGCGGCTGAAACGGCGTGTCTGCCGGCCCGTATGCGGATACGCACAAATACATACACACGCCGAAATCGGGGCCGATATATCGGATGATCTGCCCCTCTTCGCTGACCAGAAACAAAAGTTCTTTTCCCGTTTCTTTTTTGATCTGCTGAATGGCCTGTATATACTTCGGTACCTCATCCTTATGGGCAGCGGAATTGACGATCTTGATGATATCGGCACCACGCTTTGCCTGTGCTTTGGCGATCATCAGGTTTTCTTCAAGCGTCGTGCTTTTGAACGTGTGGCTGGACATCAAAACCTCACCGCCGCGCCGGTGTATCTCGTCGATCAGGTCTTTCTGCTTTCGGATAGCCGCTTCATCGGTGGTCAACTCATACCGGGGAGACCGGCCGAACATATCTCCCATCACATCGCAAAGCGTGGCACCGCTGTCGAGCGCCAGCAGCAACAGTTCGGCGCACTCCTCATCCGTGAGGCCGTCATTTTCCTTGTAGCGGTAACTGGTCACATAAATGGGTTTTCCGGCGCAGGAATCGAAAATTTCGGTCAGCACTTCTTTGGTTCGGTATTCTTTTTTCAGGTTGCACAACTGCACCCCGAGCGCATCCGCCCCTTGCGCGATCGAAGCCTTGATTTTTTCGATACACGCGTCGGGCGTAGGGCATTGTATCATAGCGGTGAGCAGAGGCTTTTCATATTTCAAAAATGTAGGCATCAGTTCCATCTCCCCATGGCATTTCGCCCGCCGTCTATCATGATATTTTCACCGTTGATGAACTGCCCTTTTTCGGAGGCAACGAATAAGATCAGATCAATGATCTCCTGCGGCCGGGCGGCTCTGCCCACAAGCGTCTTCATTCCCGCCATCGCCTCCCGCGTCAGCACGGGGCCGGGAGACACGCACACGCATCTAATCCCGTACGGGGCCCCGAATTGTGCCACGGATTTTGTCAGCCCGTACATCACACCGGCTTTGGAGGTCGGATAATCCATGCCGTATCCGTCGCCCTCTGCACCGGTGATCGAGCCGATATTGACGATCAGGCCGCTTTTTTGTTCTCTCATATATTTGCAGGCGGCATGACAAAAATAGAATTGGCCTTTCAAATTGACATCAATGCCCCAATCGTAAATGTCGATCGGCACATCGGGGAATTCCGCATATTTTCCGCGGGCGTCCTTCATTCTGACAGCGGTGCCCCCCGCGAAATTGCAGACGATATCTATGCTGCCGAAGGTGTCGTTTGCCGCCTGGCAAGCGTCTTTCACTTGCTCATAATCTCTCACATCGCAAGTCACACCGATCGCCCTGCCCACGCCCTTGGCATTGATCTCTTCCACGCATTTTTTCAGTGCGTCTTCGTTCACATCACACATGACCACATTTCCGCCCAGCGCGGCAAATGCCTTCGAAAAGGCAAACCCCATTCCGGAAGCCGCCCCCGTGGATATGGTGGTTTTATTCGAAAAGTCCATATTTCTCATCTCCCTGCATTGATTTTACCAAGCACCGCTTTTTTTGCAATAACATAATCAGCAATAAATTTAACATTTTCAGCACAGATCATATTGAAATATCGGGAATAAATGATATAATTAGTTCGGTGATCATATGGATATACAAAAAATCAGGATCGACGAAATAACCGATGTATTCTACTTGTACTCCAAAAAAGGGGTAAAAGAAGAAATGATCAACAGAAAGAACTACGGTATTTCTTTCGGCGAAAGCGGCCGGATCACGTATGTGCAGGACGGCGTCAAAACCGTATCCACCGCTCACAATGTGATCCTGCTCCCCAAAGGCGGGAACTATAAGATCATACGGCAGGAAACGGGCTTTTTCACCGTGATCAATTTCGATTGCAGGGAAAATATAGGGGATAGGATCACCGGCTTCGATATTGGCTCAAATCAAAAGATCCTGGAGCTGTTCTTTGAACTGAAAGAGAGTTTTATAAAAAATGATACCTTCGGATCGCTTGCCGTTTTGTACAGGATCCTGTCGGAAATCTTCGAATTCACACCGAATGACACCTTCTCACAGATCCAAAAATACATAAACGATTCTCTCTATGATGCGACGCTGTCCAATAAAAAAATCGCCGATGCCATCCACATCAGCGAATCTTACCTGAATAAACTTTTCATTAAACAATGCGGGATATCCACCAAACAATACATAATCCGAAAACGGATCGAACTGGCCACAAAATATCTCGGTGAGAACCGCTACAGTATCGGTCAGATCTGTGAAAAATGCGGGTATTCCAACCTCTATTCCTTCAGCAGAGCCTTCAAAAGCATCAAAAATGTTTCGCCGCTTGAATACAAAAAGACTATGCAGAACAG
>JAZRVU010000011.1:0-20491 GCA_045599305.1 Acutalibacteraceae bacterium
CGGACGAGCAGCCTTCCGGCGCTTCGACCATAGATGCCCCGTCGACTACGACCGAAGCGGACACCGAGCCCACACTGCCGTTTTCCACATCGAGCGGCACGGTCATCACATTCCCTGTGGTCTATTTCTGAAAAAGTACAACCGCCCCGCGCCAGCGGGGCGTTTTGCTTTGCGGGCAAAAACGAAAGCCGTCCGGCATTTGCCGGACGGCTTTTTCCATTCACATATTATTGCTTGGTCATGAACAGGACACCCATGCAATCGGGGCCGCAATGGGAGGAGATGGTGCACCCGGCGCGGGTGACGAAGATCTCCTTGAAATCGCCGCACTCCCGGATCACGCGGAGGATGGCCTCGAGCTGATCATCCGGCAGTCCGGAATGGGTGAAGAAGATCTTCTCGTAGTCCAGATCATCACGGCTCAGCTGATCGCGCACGTATTGTTCGCGCGCCTTGGTGATCGCGCCGCGGTACTTTTTGCCCACCGCCATGGTGCCGTCGGCGGTGTTCACCTCGATGCAGGGCTTGAGCTGCAGCACATTGGCACCCAGCATGGCCAGCGCGGAGCACCGCCCGCCCTTGTGGAGGAATTCCAGCGTGTTGAGTACGAAACTGGCGTGGCAGCAGGGGATGAGCGTCTCCACCTCGGCCGCGATCTGTGCGGCTTCCATGCCCGCGGCGATGCGCTTGGCCGCCTCCAGCACCAGCAGGCCGGAGCCGGTGGAGAGATTGCAGGTGTCCACCACCCACACGTGCCCCACTTCCTCTGCCGCGATGCGGCAGTTCTGCGCCGAAGAAGAGAGCCCGTGCCCCAGCGTCAGGTGCACGACGTCGAAGCCCTGCTCCACAAAGGGGACAAAGGCGGAGAGGTAGTCATCGACATTGATGGCCGCCGTGTGCGGCAGCACCTTGCGCTCGCGATAGATCTCGTAGATCCGGTCGGGGTCGATGGTCACGCCGTCGAGATATTGCTCACCCTCCACCACCACGTGGTAGGGGACGATATGCACGTCAAACCGCTCGCAAAGCGCGGCGCCGAGATCGCAGGTGCTGTCGGCGCTGAGGATCACCGGTCTGCTCATAAAGTTATCACCTCAAACACATAATAAATATAATATAGCACAGCGGGGCGAAAAAAACAAGGTTTCGGCTTGTTTTTTCACAAAAATATGGTATGATAGAAGAGAACATAAAAAATACCGTGAAAGGTGGACATATATGAAACGACACGCGATCTCCAGAACAGACATCCTGCGCGCCGTGGCGCTGCTGGTCTTTTTCGGCGGCTGCGCGCTGCTCGGCTACTGGTATTTCAGCGGGGACGATGCCCTCGCCAATAAGACGGAAGCACAGCGGCTGCTCTATCCGCTGCTGTCCGGCATACTGCTGTCTGGCCTTTTCACCGCCGCGCTGATCTGTTTTGCCCACAAAAAGGCGCCTGCCCGTCCGGCGTGGTTCTATCCCGTGCTGTCCGCACTGCTCACCCTCATCGGGCTGGGCATCGCCTATATCTACCTCGGCATCTGGCCGGTGGGCGAAAAGTCCTGTATGCTGGTGGATATGCATCACCAGTATGCGCCGCTGCTCGCCAAGCTGCGTCAGACGCTGCTGGGCAACGGCAATTTCCTCTATTCGTTCGAACTGGGCATGGGCGCCAGCGTGCTGCCCGCCTTTGCCTATTATCTGGCCAGCCCCCTCAACCTGCTGCTGGTGCTGTTCCCCGAAAATCTGCTCACCGAGGGCATCTTCGTCATCACCATTTTAAAGAATATGCTCATTGCGGCGGGCTGCGCCGTCTGCCTGCAGTATGTCTATCGCCGCCGCACCCCGATGGTGGTGGCGGTTTCGCTGATGTATTCCATGATGATGTACGTGCTGGCCTATTCGTGGAACATTATGTGGCTCGACGGCGTGCTGGCGCTGCCGCTGGTCGTGATGGGCTTCGAGCATCTTATGCGCCGCGGCAAATATCTGCCCTATGTGCTGGCGTTGGCCTATGCGGTCTACGCCAACTACTATATCGCGTTCATGCTCTGCGCGTTCATGGTGCTCTATTTCATCGCCTTCCTGCTGCGGGATGCCCGCGGGGCGGAGTATAACCGCAAGGCGCTGTGGCGCTTCTTTGTCGGCTCGCTCATCGGCGGCGGGTTGGCCATGGCGCTGGCGCTGCCCACCTTCCTCGCGCTGGGGCAGACCTCGGCGGCCGGCAGCAAACTGCCGGATATGGAAAACTATTTCGATATGTTCAATCTGCTGGGCCGTCACCTCTATGACGTGGCGCCCACCATCCGGTCGGGCAACCTGCCCAACGTCTACTGCGGCGTCGCCACCTTCCTGCTCGTGCCGCTGTTTGCGCTCAACCGGGGGATCCCGCGCCGCCGCCGTCTGACCTATCTCGGCCTGCTCGGTGTTATGGCGGGCAGTCTGGTCATCAACCAGTTGAATCTGCTGTGGCACGGTCTGCATTCCCCCAACGACCTGCCTTATCGCTTCTCGTTCATCTATTGCTTCGTGCTGCTGCTGCTCTGCTATGAGGCGCTGGTGCAGATCAAGACCACCCGCGTGCGGGATATCATGATCTCGCTGGGCGGCACGGTCGCCTACCTCATGCTGGAGGAGCGCTTCGGCAACAGCAACTACGGCTTCCGCACCATCTATGTCACGCTGGCCGCCGTGCTGCTCTATGCGCTGATCGTCTTTTTGATGAACCGCCGCCCGGCAAGCCGGCGCGGTTGGGCGGTACTGCTCGTGCTGGTGGTGTCGGCGGAACTGACCTTTAACGCCGCCCACGTTTTTGTGAAACTCAACGGGCAGGAATATTACACCTCCCACAGCAGTTATGTGGACAACGTCACGGTGGACGGCGTGCGCACCGCCGTTTCCGGCATGAAGGAGCTGGCGGCGGACGACGGCTTTGCCCGCATGGAGTTTTTGCCCCGCCGCACCTGCATGGATACCGCCATGTTCAACTATCCCGGCATCACCTCCTTCGCCTCCAGCAACTCCTACCGCACCACCCGCATGATGGGGGCGCTGGGTTACGATGTGAACGGTGTCAACAGTTATATGTACCGCAGCTTTGTTCCGGCCGCGGATTCGCTGCTGGGCATCCGCTATGTGGCGCTGGATAACGACATCGGCAGCCACCGGCAGTTGACCCTGCGGGATACCGTCACCGCGGCCAGAGGCGAGGAGACGAGCACCTATTATCTCTATGAGAACGCCGATGCGCTGCCCCTGTGCTATCGCGTGAACAGCGCGGCAAAGGAGTGGGCCTCCTCCTATTACAGCCCCTATGACAGCATCAATTCGCTCTATGCCGCCATGACGGGCGACGAGTCGCCGGTGTTCGTGCCGATGCCCATTGCGGCGGACGAGGACACCGCGGGCGAGGTCAACGTCAAGAACGAGCACGGGTTTTACTATGACCCGGCCGGCACCTCCGGCACCGTGACGTTCACGGCCGCCGCGGATGCGCAGGGGCAGTACTATGTCTATGTGGATTGCCGCGGCGCCGATAAGATCAAGGTGCACCAGGGCGGCAACGACTGGAGCGTCAGCACCTACGAGCCGTATTTCATCGATCTGGGCGAACTGACCGCGGGGGACGCGATCACGGCCGAGGTCACCTCCAAGGGTGCCTGCTCCGGCAATGTCTATGTGCTGCGGCTGGACGGGGACGTCTATGCGGCCGCGATGGAGACCCTGAAAGCGGACGGCATGACGGTCACCTCCTTCAGCGAGACCTGCGTGAAGGGCACCGTGAACGCCTCTGCCGCCGGCACCATGTTCACCTCCATCCCCTACGATACGGGCTGGTCGGTGACGGTGGACGGCAAGGCGGTGGAGGTCTATCCGCTGGATACCGCCGTGCCCGACGGGTCGGAGGATACCTCCGGCGGCGCGTTGCTGGGCTTTGACATCCCGGCCGGCGCACACGAGATCGCCCTCACCTTCCGCACCAGAGGCCTGCTGCCGGGCATCGCGTGCAGCGTGGTGTGTCTGGCGCTGCTCATTGCGGCGGTGCTGTTCACCGGCCGCCGTGCGCGTCTGCTGCGCGGCACCCGCTTTGCGTGGATGTGCGATACCCGCAATCTTGATCCGCACGATCCCTATATCCGTCCTCTGCGCGTGACGGTCTCCTTCGCCACACAGCCGCTGCCCGAAACGCCGGCCGAAGAGCCCGTATCGGCTGAAGAGCCCGCGCCCGCCGAAGAGCCCGCGCCTGCCGAAGAGCCCGCACCCGCCGAAGAGCCCGCACCCGCCGAAGAGCCTGCGCCCGCCGAAGAGCCTACGCCTGCCGAAGAGCCCGCACCCGAAAAGGAGGAGCCTGCCGAATGATCACCGTTATCATGCCCGTGTTCAACGAGGGTGAATTCATCTATCAGAACGTCTGCACCGTGCGGGATCTGCTGTCCGAAGCGGGGGTGGAGCATCAGTTCTTGCTGGTGGACGACGGCTCGCGGGACAATTCCTTTGCCGAAATGACCCGTCTGGCCGACGATCTGGGCAATGTGTCCGTCATCCAGCTCTCCCGCAACTTCGGCAAAGAGGCAGCCCTCTGCGCCGCACTGGAAAACGCATCCGGCGACGCGGTCGTGGTCATGGACTCCGACCTGCAGCACCCGCCGGAGTATATTCCCGAAATGGTGCGTCTGTGGAAAGAAGAAGGCTACGACGTGGTCGAGGGCGTCAAGGAGAGCCGCGGCAAGGAGTCGCTGGGCAGTAAGATCGCCGCTCTGACCTTCTACCGCACCTTTGCGAAATCCACCGGCATCGACATCGGCATCGCCTCCGATTTCAAACTGCTCGACCGCAAGGTGCTGGAGGCGTGGCGTCAGCTGCCGGAATACAACACCTTCTTCCGCGGCCTGTCCGCATGGGTGGGCTTTCGCCGGTATGCGCTGCCCTTCAAGGTGGCGCCCCGCGCCGGCGGCGAGACCAAATGGACCTTCAAAAGCCTCACCCGTCTGGCACTCAATTCGCTCACGGCCTACACCGCCGCTCCGCTGTTCATCGTCTTTTGGCTGGGCATCCTCATGCTGCTCGCCGCGGTGATGCTCACGGTGGAGACACTGGTGGTCTATTTCACCCGTCATGCCGCACCGGGCTTCTCCACCGTCATTCTGCTGCAGTTGTTCATCGGCAGCGGCATCATGCTCAGCCTCAGCGTGATCGGTATGTATGTCGCCAAGATCTACGATGAGGTGAAAGGCCGTCCGCGCTACCTTATCCGCAGCGCCCGCGGCAGCGCCATCGAAGAAAAAGAGCGGTAAAAACCGGCAGTATTATAATTGCGGGAGGCAAAGTCATGACAACGATCCATATTGATTTCAACAAGCAAAACGGCAAGATCAAACCGATGAACGCGGTGAACAACGGGCCCACAGCCCCCGGCGTGCGTAACTCATATTCCAACTTTTACACCTATAAAGATGCACGCATCCCGTATGCCCGCAATCACGACGCTTCGTTTTTTTCGGGATACGGCGGAGAGCACACCGTTGATGTGCACCGGATTTTCAGAAATTTCGATGCCGATGTAAACGACCCGGCTTCGTATATTTTTGAGCCCACCGATCAATATGTCAAAACAACGGTCGATGCGGGCACAAAGGTCTTTTACCGTCTCGGTGCTTCTATTGAGCACGGCTATAAATACGGCACCCGCGTGCCCAAGGATTACTTAAAATGGGCGCAGATCTGCGAACATATCATTCGTCACTACACAGAAGGCTGGGACAACGGCTTTCAGTATGATATGGAATACTGGGAGATCTGGAACGAGCCCGAATGCCATAATGCGGATGGAAGCAATCCCTGCTGGCAGGGTACCGATCAGGAGTTTATTGACTTTTTTGCCGTTGTCGTAAAGTATTTAAAGAAATGCTTCCCAAGCAAAAAAATAGGCGGGCCTGCCCTTGCCAGTATCTGGAGCCCGATCAGGGAGGATGTATTGAACCGGGTGGCGGCCGACAAACTGCCGATCGACTTTTTATCTTACCATTGGTACGGCTGTGATCTCGAAAATCTTGTCGAAACCATAAAATTCGGTAAAGAGGCCCTGGCAAAACGCGGGCTCGATCATGTGGAAACGATCCTCAACGAATGGAATTACATCAAGGGCTGGCAGGGGGACACCTGGAAATACTCTTTGGAAACCGAGCGCTCATTAAAGGGCTCCTCCTTCATTACCGGTGCCATGTGCATCGGTCAGGGGCTGCCGCTCGATATGCTGATGTACTACGATGCCAGGCCCTGCTGCATGAACGGTATGTTCGAGCACGAAACATACCGCTGCTTAAAGGGTTACTATCCGATATATGCTTTCAGCGATCTGGCGGGGCTCGGCACGTATGTGGACTGCGGGTATTCCAATGACCATATCTATTACACCGCTGCCACCGATAATACCGAAAGCGCTTTGCTGTATACGTATTTTGATGACGAGGAAAAAGAAAGCGAAAAGGCGGTCAGCTTTGATATAAACGCTTTGTCGGATAATACGACTGTCGAAATATACGTTATCGACGAAAACAACGATCTGGAGCTTGTGAGCACGCAGTATTTTACCGCCAAAAACTTCACATTAAAAATCAACACGAAACTGTTCTCGACGGTTTTGGTAAAGTTCCGTTAACAATCGGGACGAGCAAAAAATGCCTTTGAAACATCTGTTTCAAAGGCGTTTTCATTTCCACAGCGGCAGATGCCCCTGCTTTTGCAGCTGCACCAGCACCGTGACGGCGGGGGGCAGCAGCAGGATGCCCGCGATGCCGGCCACCCGCCAGCCGAGATACAGGCAACAAATAGTGAAAAAGCACCACGGGTATCCGCCATTTGGCGGATACCCGTGGGTTGTTTTGGACATGGCTTGAAATATCCAAATTGTATTATTTTTCATTAAATATCCGATTAGGATAGTCCGCGAAATTCAAAAGGTCGCCCGGCTTGACCTCCAGAGCATCGGCCAGCGCGTATAGCACCTCCAGCGAAAAGGAGCGGGAAGTGCCGGGCGCTTCAATGGAACTCAAAAAGGTGCGGCTGATCCCCGCTTTTTCGGCCAGTTGTTCCTGCGTCATATCCCGCATTTTTCGCAGTGATGCGATGGCAATACCGAGTTGATTGATCTTATCCCGGTAAAGAAATGTCCGTTCGCTCAAAGTGCCCACCTCACTTTCATCATTAAAATTATACGGCATAGCATTGTTTGAGTCTGCAAGCTTATTGTTTGCTATTGACTTATTTAGTTTACAAATATAAAATAAATATATATTTTGCAAACAATAGAGATGGAGAGTGACGGCAATGGGAAAGGTGTGCACGTTTTTCGGCCATCGCGATGCACCGGACAGTGTGCGACCGGCTTTGCACAAGGTCATGACAGAGCTGGTCGAAAAGCAGGATGTGGACACCTTTTATGTCGGCCAAGAAGGACGATTTGATGCCATGGTAAGGGCAGAATGGAAAGTGTTGGCAGCTGCTTATCCTCACGTTCGCTGCACCGTGGTGTTGGCCTGTCTGCCGACGGTATTGACGGAGAGCGATATTGCCACATGCTACCCGGAAGAACTGGAAAATGTGCCGCCCCGCTTTACAGTGGATAGGCGCAACCGGCTGATGGTGGAATGGGCAGATGTGGTTGTGACCTATGTCGGCGGCCCCGGCGGTGCCGCTAAATTCCGGGCGCTTGCGCAGAAAAAGGGGCGGCTGGTCATTGATCTCTTTGAGTAAAACAGGCGCCCATACGGCGCCTGTTTGCAGTTCAATATCCGAATTGTATTTTTTAAAGCAATATACTATATGGATAATAGCGGCCGGCCGATCGTGTCGCCGCTTGTGTGCCGACAAATACGGGGATGTGCAGGAAAATGGATGGAGACAGAGTGTCCCGTTTGTATTTCCAATTGTATAATATACAATTCGGATAATAAAAGGCAACCTTGCGCGCCTGCCGTCCGGCATGTTGACCGCTTTGTCATTTCCACAGCGGCAGATGCCCCTGCTTTTGCAGCTGCACCAGCACGGTGACGGCGGGCGGCAGCAGCAGGATGCCTGCGATGCCGGCCACCCGCCAGCCGAGATACAGGCAAAGCAGTCCCACCGCCGGGGGCAGTCCCACCTTTTCGCTCACCAGGCGCGGCTCCACCACATTGCGGATGAGGGTGATGATAAGATACAGCACCGCCAGCCCCAGCGCCATGCGCGGAGCGCCGTTCAGCAGCGCGATCACCGCCCACGGGATCAGCACCGTGCCCACCCCCAGCACCGGCAGGATATCCACCACCGCGATCACCGCGGCGGCGAGCGGTGCGGCGGGCACCCGCAGCAGCCAGAGCCCCGCCGTCAGTTCCCCGAAGGTGAGCAGCATCAGCAGCAGATAGGCGCGGGTCATCTGCCCGAATGCGCCGCTCAGCATGGTGCGCACGTCCGCGGCCATCGCCCGCCGGTGCGCCGGCAGTTGCCGCCACAAAAAGGCGGTTACCCGGCGGTAGTCCACCGTCAGCAGCACCGAGGCCACCGCCCAGATGAAAAAGCCGAACAGGATGCCCGGCAGCCGTCCCGCCGCAAACCGCAGCAGGTCACCCGCCGCCGTGCCCACCCATTCCCGCAGCCGCTCGCCGCCCTGCGCCCACAGGTCGCCGAAAGCGGCCTGCAGCGCCGCCTGCGTGTCGGGGGAAAAGCGGGCGGTCAGCCGGCCGAGGAGGCCGCGCAGTGCCTCTGCCGCTCCCGAAACGGTGGCCGTCACCTCCGCCACTGCCTGCTCGTTGCCCAGAAACCGCACCGCCGTCCGCCACCCCCACCAGCCTGCCGCACCGATCAGCGCGGTCAGCGCCAGTACCGGCAGCACCACCAGCACCCCCGAAAGAAATCCGCGCGGGGCACGGGTGCGGGCGGTCAGCCAGCGGATGGGGCGCTGCAGCAGGGCGGCGGTGAGGAACGCCGCCACAAAGGGCAGCAGAAAGCGGGCGGTCAGCCACACGGCGGCCGCCGCCAATGCGCAAAGCGTCAGCAGATAAAAGAGATTGATCAAAAATTGCCCCCGCCGTGCGGCGTGGGACGGGTCAAAAAAGCCCCTGAGCGGTCTTGCGGGCATCCCGTCACCTCCACATCTCCAGTATAGGCCGCCCGCCGCGCAAAAATGCGCATAATATCGCCGGCATATCGCATACTACCGGAAAAGGGGGGATCATCTTGAAGGTGACCAAACGTGAATACGATGCGATGAGCAAAAAAGCGGCCCCGCCCTCGCCGGTGCTGGGCAACTGTCTGAAAGCTTTTCTGGTGGGCGGGCTGATCTGTACACTGGGGCAGGTGATCGTGTCGCTGGCGCTGTCCGGCGGCCTCACCATGCGCGACGCCCGCACCCTGTGCTGCATGGGGCTGATCGCGCTGAGCATCCTGCTCACCGGGCTCAATGTCTATGACGATATCGCCCGCTTTGCCGGCGCAGGCACGCTGGTGCCCATCACCGGCTTTGCCAATTCCATCGCCTCGCCCGCCATGGAGTTCAAAACGGAGGGCTTCGTGCTGGGGCTGGGTGCCAAGATGTTCGTCATCGCGGGGCCGGTGCTGGTCTACGGTACCGTGGCCAGCGTGCTCTACGGCCTTGTCTGGTGGGTCATAGGGATGTTCTGAAAAAGGGCCGGCATACGACAGTATGCCGGCCCTTTCGGTGACGGTTTCAGTATTCCCGATGTACGGTGGCGGCCAGGAAGAGAAGCAGCACGAACACCAGCAGCGAAAGCGCGAACAGCACGTGGCTGACAGTGCGGGCGGCGGTGCTGCCGCAGCGGATCAGGCTGACGACGGCGGCAACGATCGAGGCCACCGTCAGTGCCAGCGACAGGAAGATCAGCAGCGGCGGATAGCAGGCGGATATGTTTTGTGCCATGCTGTAGGTGTGGCGGATCCGGTCGATGAGGACTACTTCGCCGGTCTCGCTGATCTGGTTCGGCAGGTACGCCGTCTCGTGAAAGAGCGGAAGAAACCATGCCGGCAGTAGGGCGGCATCGATCACGATCTTGACGATCTCAAACAGGATACCCATGGTGCAGCCTCCTTTTTGATATCTTGATATCTTAAGTATATCAGAATATCCCGCAAATGGCAATATGCATATCGGCCGGGCGGCGGGACATACTGAAAAAAAGACACGAAAAAGGGAGAGAGAGTATGCCGGAGAGGGTCGGACGGTACACGGTCGCGCTGAATAATCACCCCACCATTCTGGGGCACGCGGCTGTCGTGGGCAAAAAAGAGGGGGAAGGGCCGCTGGCGCGGTACTTCGACGCCATTTTCGACGATACCACGCTGGGGGAAAAGACGTGGGAGAAAGCAGAGAGCGCCATGCAGCGTGAGGCGCTCTCCCGCGCGCTGAACAACGCGGGCTTCACCGCGGCGGAGATCAACTACCTCTTCTGCGGTGATCTGCTCAATCAATGCACCGCCTCCACCTTCGGACTGCGGGAGTTCGGCATCCCCATGTTCGGGCAGTACGGCGCCTGTTCCACCATGGCGCAGACGCTGGCCATGGCGGCCATCTTTGTGGACAGCGGCGCGGCCGACCTGTGCGCGGCGGTCACCTCGTCCCATTTCTGCTCGGCCGAGCGGCAGTTTCGTTTGCCGCTCGAATACGGCGGTCAGCGGCCGCCCGCCGCGCAGTGGACGGCTACCGCCTCCGGCGCGGCCATCGTGGGGATGGGCGGCAGCGGCGTGCGGGTGGCGCAGGTGTGCGGCGGCCGCATGATGGATCTCGGCGTCACCGACGCCAACAATATGGGCGCGGCCATGGCACCCGCCGCGGCCGATACGCTGCTGCGCTTTTTCGAGGACACCCACACCGCGCCGGAGGACTACGACCTCATCGTCACCGGCGACCTGTCGCAGGTGGGCAGCGACCTGCTGCATCAGCTGCTCGAGCGGGAGGGGATACAGCTTGGCTCCCGCCACGCCGACTGCGGCCTGCTGCTCTATGACCGCAAGCGGCAGGACGTCCACGCGGGCGGATCCGGCTGCGGATGCTCGGCCTCGGTGCTGTGCGGCTACCTGCTGGGCAAGCTGGAGCGCCGCGAGATGAAGAGCATGCTCTTCATGGCCACCGGTGCGCTGATGTCTCCCACCACCTCCCAGCAGGGGGAATCCATCCCCGGCATCGCCCACCTGCTGCATCTGACGGTGGAATAACGAAGAACCGCCTCTTTTTTTGAACTACCGAAATTGTATAAAACAACGGGTCGTTGCCAATTGCTGCAACGACCCGTTGTTTGGAATCGGCTTTACCCGGAATCGGGAAAGGCACGTTATATTTTTATTATAGTGCACTTTTTAAATTACACATTTATTCAGGCTCTGCTGCGGCAGCGGGGATTGGTCAAATCGGGGAAATAAAGGTGGTATAAATACGGAGACTGCTCAAAAGAACGTTTCTGTTACGCGCGATTTTCTTCCAAAGAGCGCATTACATTGAGAACGATATTGCGCTCTTTATCGGTCAGTCGATCAAACTGTTCGGCAAATTCATCTTTGCGATAGTCCCGAGCGCCGCGCATTGTTCCCGTAAGAAGATAGGTCAAATCGCATCGCAGGCAAAGGCATATCTTCGACAGCATTTCCAAGTTCGGACGGGTGATTCCCCGCTCAATCTGACTGATATAGCCGACCGAAACCTGTAAATATTCCGCCATCTGCTCCTGCGTGAGTTTTTGCTGCTTGCGTACTGTTTGTATACGCGCGCCAATCAGCGCAAAATTTATATCCATTGCTATCACCTCTTCTCTATTTTGATAGCTATTACTAAAAAAATACAGACAATTATAAATAAATATTTAGTTATAGCTATTGGCTTTTGCGAAAAAAGCGGATATTCTGTCAAAAAGGAGTGGTATAAATGGAGAACAGTATTCCCCAAGTTACAACAGAGGTGCCAGCCCAATCGTCGAAGTCGTGTTACAATTAATCCAAGTGGGTCGCCGTCGGGCTCAAAACGGGTGGCGTAGTTTGTGTGATTTTGTCGCTCGTTCTGGTGTTTTTTGTCGACTGGTTTTCACTGAACGGCATACGGCACAAAACATTGCGCGAACTGGATGCGCAAAGAGAGATGATGCTAAGAGAGATTTCGTTGGCCGCCTCGGATGAAAGCACCCTCGAAGATCTTCTCGACAGTGAGTTGTTTTCTAGTAAAAAAGATTTGAAAGCATTCTCTCGCAAAACCAATTCTGTGATAACAACCATGCTTTCGTGCAAATGGTCCTTGTCGGAACTTTTGGATGTTAGCAGTTGGGCACGGGATAGTATTCAGCGTTATCAGAATAGCTATACGGAAGAAATTGAATGGTTTTTTCATTTTGATGTTCAGGATATGGTCGACAAAACCGAATCTGCCGTGTTGGGAGTAAATTATGGCCTTTGCAAAATCAACGATTGCTGGGTAGGAGGGAATATATACGACGCATTAGTAGATTATTTTAGAGAAGACGATTTTGCAGTAGACCGTTTTGCATTAGTAGACTGTTGCAACTATAACTTGTGGGAAAACCTCTTCAACTACTTTTGACAGTTGTACCCGCCGTTGCCGCCGATACGCTGCAGCGCTTTTTGGAGAAATCCACACAATGCCGGAGGAATGTGACGCCTCCGGCATCGCCCACCTGCTGCATCTGACGGTGAAATGAACCGCCGATATCGCATATCTCACATCCCTCCTGCGTACGATGGGGCAGGGGGGATGCGTGTTATGTGGCCGGATATCGTGTTGGTGGCGGTGTATATCGCGGTGCTCATCGGGGTCGGGCTGCGGGGCGGCCGGTCGGTGCGCTCGGCCGCTGATTTCACCGCCGGCGGACGCTATGGCGTGCCGGTCGTCTTTGCCACGCTGGCCGCCTCCTATGTGGGGGGCGGTTTTTCCTCCGGCAACGCCGCCGAGGCGTTTCGCCGCGGGATCAGTTCCACCCTTTCGCTGATGGGCTTCGGCGTGGCGATGGTGCTGATCGGGCGGTTTCTGGTGCCGGGGGTGGCGCGCTTTGAAGGGGTCACCACGGTGGGCGGCATTCTGGAGCGGGACTACGGCCGGGGTGCGCGGGTGCTCACCGGCATATTTTCCTTTTTGAGCTGCGCGGGGGTCGTGGCGGCGCAGATGGAGGCGATGGGCCTCACCTTCCGCACCCTGCTGGGGCTTTCGGACACCGTCGGCATCCTGCTCGGGTGCGGGATCGTGCTGCTCTACACCACCTTCGGCGGGATGCAGTCCGTCATCGCGGCGGACATGGTGCAGTTTTTACTGTTGGCGGTGGGGATGCCGCTGCTGCTGTGGGGCGGTCTGCGGCAGGCGGGCGGATTGGGCGCCGTGTGGCAGGCACTGCCGAAAGCCTATTTCGATCCCCTGGGCGGCACCACGCTGTGGGGCTTTTGCTCCATGTTCCTCTCGCTCGCGGTGGGAGAGGCGCTGGCTCCGCCCTACACCCAGCGGTTGCTCATCGGGCGCACCCCCGCGGTGACCGCCCGTGCCACGGTGTTAAGCGGCCTGTTTGCCCTGCCCTTTTTTGCCGTGACCGGGCTCATCGGCCTGACGGCCTATGCCCTCGACCCGACCGCCGATGCCGCCACCGCCATGCCCCGCATGATCCTCACCGCGCTGCCGGTGGGACTGCGCGGACTGGTCATGGCGGCGATGGTCTCCATCATCCTGTCGGCGGCGGACGGCTTTTTGAACGGTGCCGCGGTGGGGCTGGTCGGCGACGCGCTCATGCCCCTCATGCCCGCCACGCCGCCGCGCCTGCAGCTGCGGCTGCTGCGATATGTCAATCTGCTCACCGGTGCGGCGGCGGTGGCGCTCGCGCTGTGGATGCCGGGCATTTTCGACATCCTCTTTCTGGCCTATTCTTTCTGGTGCCCCGTGCTGCTGGTGCCGCTCGCCGCCGCTTTTCGCGGGGTGCACGTCTCCCGCCGCGCGTTCTATACTGCCGTGGCCGCGGGCTTTTGTGTGTCGGTGGTGTGGGAGCTGATCGGCTGTCCGTGGGGCGTCAGCGGCAGTGTGGCCGGACTTTTTGTCAACGCCGCCGTCTTCTTTACGTCATACAAAATGGAAAAATCAAAAACGAATATACATATAGTAAAATAAAAACGGGGGCAGGTCATTCCCAAAACCTGCCCCCATATTAAGTCGCATATCAGAAAAACTCATCGTTGGTCACATCGCCGCTGCCCTGCAGCGAGATCGTCTCCCCCAAAAAGGTGGGGCGCGGCTTGAAAAGCGAGGTGCCGAAATCTTTCACCCGCGCCAGTACTTCGCGGCAGTCGCGTGAAAATTGTCCCCAATATGCCTGCCGATCGCAGGCCACGCCCCACGCCTCAAGCCCCAGACTTTCGGCCACATACAGTGCGCGGGAAAGGTGGTAGCGCTGGGTGACGATCACGATCCGTTCGGCGCCGAACACCTCTTTGGCACGGTAGAGGCTCTCATAGGTGGAAAACCCGGCGTGATCCATGAAAATGTCGGAGGAGTCAACGCCGGCGTTCATGGCATATCGCTTCATGGCGGCCACCTCGTTGTAGGCGGTGCGGCCGTGGTCGCCGCTCATCAGCAGTTTGGGGGCGACACCGCTCTCGAACAGTTCCACTCCGCACTGCAGGCGGTCGGCCAGCATGGCGCAGGGGGTGCCGTCCTCATACACCATGCACCCCAACACCAGAATACAGTCTGCCTTCGGCAGCGAAGCGGCCTCGGCGGCGGTGACGATCTGCCGCTCGCCCGTGGCCTTTACGTGCAGATCAACGGCTCCCACCGCACCGGTGCCGACTGCCAAAAATGCCGCACACCATGCCAAGGCGCGGCGGATCGGTTTCTTTTTCATGCGATTTTCTCCTTTACGTTGCTTTTCGTTATCGGCGGCTCTGCCGCAGTTTTAAGAAAAAAGCCGAAAGCGCCTCGCCGCATTCTTCGGCCAGCACCCCGCCGGTGAGCGCCGGCTTGTGGTTATAGGGCAGGTCGAACAGGGTGATGAGCGAGCCGCAGCTGCCGGCCTTGGGGTCGGCGGCACCGAAATACACATGATCGATGCGGGCGTTGATGATGGCGCCCGCGCACATGGGGCAGGGCTCCAGTGTCACATAGAGGTCACAGCCGAACAGCCGCCAGCCGCCCAGCGTGCGGCAGGCCTCGTCGATGGCCTCCAGCTCGGCGTGCGCCAGCGCGTGGCGCGCCCCCTCCCGGCGGTTGCGCCCGCGTCCCACGATCACGCCGTCGCGCACCACGACCGCCCCCACGGGGACTTCCCCCTCGGCGGCGGCCTCTGCGGCCAGCGCCAGCGCTTCTCTCATGTATTCTTCCGCCGTCATAATTTCACCTCATATTTCAGCGTGAGGAACAGCATGACGAGCAGGCCGGCCGCGATCACGGGGGAGAGCCACATCCACCGGGCACGCTGACCCTCGGGCAGTACGCTGCGCCGGTCGGTGAGCGGGCGGAAAAGCGGTTCCTCCCGGCGGTGACGCAGCAGCAGTCCCGCCGCGGCCCCCGCCACCGAGATCAGCACCATCGCGGCGATCTGCAGCACGAGCCACTCGTTTTCCGTTAGCCCTATGGCGGTGCGGACGTATTCCAGCACCACCGAAAGGGAATTGTTCAGCGCGTGGACGATCATCACCGGCCACAGGCGGCCGGTGGTGAGGAAGAGGTAGCCGAGCATGAGCCCCAGCAGCAGGGCAAAGGGCAGTTGGGTCAGGTTGCCGTGCGCCAGACCGAAGATCAGCGCCGAAAGCAGCAGTGCCCGCCCCTCGCCGAAGGGACGCAGCGCGCCCAGGATCCACCCGCGGAACACCAGTTCCTCCACCACCCCGGGCAAAAGGGCGTAGGTGAGCAGGTTGAGCGCCAGCGGCAGCAGGCCGGGGTCGGCGTTGTACTGCCCGTCATACGGCTCGATGCCGAACTGCGAGGCGAAGTACAGCCAGAAAGAGACGAGGAAATTGGCCAGCATACAAAAGGCCAGCCCGAACAGGACGACGAGCCACGTCTCGCCCGCCACCAGACGGCGGCGCTCGGCTTTGGGCGGCAGCGGCCGCTGCCGGAAGATCAGTCCCAGCACCACGGCCGGCACCAGCAGCATCAGCAGGTAGCAGCCGATATAGAGCAGGTAATACCACACCCGCTCCCACGCACCGGCCTGCATCTGCTCCTTGGCCGCCGAAAGGGCGGGCGAGAGCAGATAGGACGAGGCAAAGTCGATGGCCACGACGGCAAGCAAATAAAAGCCCACGAAGCCGCTCTTTCGCCAGAGCTGCCGTTTTTCATCCGCCTGCGCCTGTTCCAGCGCCAGGCGGCTTTCTTCAAAATTCACGCAGCGGTCATCTCCTTTTCGGCCACGGCCGATCACTCTTTTCCATTCTATTTTATCACAGTTGTCCCCGCCTGTAAAGTCTGCCCGCTGCATTTTTGCCGGCGATCGCATACGGTCAAGAAATTTTATGGATAAATCCGCCGAAAAGCGGGAATAACTCTTCCATTTTGAAACGAAATGTGGTATACTGTAAGGGAAAAATAGTCGGGTGTCCGACGGGGCACCGGGAAAGGTTGGTAAATCGCATGGAAGCTTGCGAAAAGAAGCGTCTGGCGGCAGCGGCGACCCGCATCCGCATGGACATCGTGGAGGGGACGTTCTGCGCCAAGAGCGGTCACCCCGGCGGCTCGCTCTCGATCGCCGATCTGCTCGCATACCTGTACGGCAAGGAGATGCGGGTGGACCCGAAAAACCCGAAGGATCCCGGCCGCGACCGTCTGGTGCTCTCCAAAGGGCATGCCGCGCCCGCACTCTACGGCGCGCTGGCGGAGTTCGGTTACATCGACCGCAAGGAGATCCAATCGCTGCGCCATATCGGTGCCATGCTGCAGGGGCATCCGGATATGAAGGGCACCCCCGGCGTGGATATGTCCACCGGTTCGCTCGGGCAGGGCGTGTCGGCGGCCGTGGGTATGGCGCTGGGCGCCAAGATCTCGGGCGAGGACTACCGTGTCTATGCCATCCTCGGTGACGGCGAGATCGAAGAGGGTCAGGTCTGGGAGGCGGCGATGTTCGCCGCGGCCAAGGGGCTGGACAACCTGTGCGTGTTCGTGGATAACAATGACCTGCAGATCGACGGTACCGTCCGCGAGGTCAACAACCCCCATCCCATCCCGGAAAAATTCGCCGCGTTCGGCTTCCGTGTGGTCGTGATCGACGGCCACGACTATGACCAGATCGAAATGGCGCTCTCGGCCGCGCGTGCGGCCAAGGGACAGCCCACCGCCGTCATCATGCACACCGTCAAGGGCCGCGGCGTTTCCTACATGGAAAACCAGGTCGGCTGGCACGGCAAGGGCCCCAACAAGGAAGAACGCGACACCGCGATGGCCGAGTTGACGGCAAAGCTCGCAGAACTGGAGGGTTGACACCATGGCTGACAATGTGAAGATCGCCACGCGCGATTCCTACGGACAGACGCTGGTCGAACTGGCGGACGAATATCCGAATCTTGTGGTGCTGGACGCGGACCTCGCGGCCGCGACCAAGACCGGCACCTTCAAAAAAGCACACCCCGAGCGCTTCTTCGACTGCGGTATCGCCGAGGGCAACATGATGGGCGTGGCGGCCGGTCTGGCCTCCACCGGTAAACTGGTGTTCGCCTCCAGCTTCGCCATGTTCGCGGCCGGCCGCGCGTTCGAGCAGATCCGCAACTCCATCGGCTACCCCCACCTCAACGTGAAGATCGGCGCCACCCACGCCGGTATCTCCGTCGGTGAGGACGGCGCCACCCACCAGTGCTGCGAGGATCTCGCGCTCATGCGCACCATCCCCGGCATGACGGTCATCTGCCCGGCGGGCGATAACGAGGCCCGTCAGGCGGTGCGTGCCGCCGCGGCCATGGACGGCCCGGTCTATCTGCGCTTCGGCCGTCTGGCGGTGGAATCCGTCACCCCGGCGGATTACAAGTTTGAGATCGGCCGCGGCGCCACCCTGCGCGACGGCAGCGACGTCACCGTCATCGCCAATGGCCTGTTGGTCGCCATGGCGATGAAGGCGGCCGAAACGCTGGCCGCCGAGGGCATCTCGGTGCGGGTCATCGACATGGCCACCATCAAGCCGCTGGACACCGAACTGGTGTGCAAGGCCGCCCGTGAGACCGGCGCCATCGTCACCGCCGAGGAACACAGCGTCATCGGCGGTCTGGGCAGTGCCGTGGCCGAGGCCCTGTGCGAGGGCTGCCCCGTGCCGATGAAGCGTGTCGGCGTGCAGGACACCTTCGGCAAATCCGGCCCCGCGCTGGATCTGCTGCCGCTCTTCGGCCTGTCGGCCGAAAACATCGCCGACAACGTGCGTGCGGTGCTGAAGCTCAAAAAGTAAGATCAAATAAAAAGCCGGAAGGGCACCCGGTGCCCTTCCGGCTTTCTTTGCGGAGGCGACTTCATGCAGGCATTTCCCTTTCCCGCCGCGTTCGAGCGGCGAATGCAGGCGCTGCTGGCGGACGGCTGGCCGGCCTTTGTCCGTGCTTTTTCAGAAGAGCCGCCCCGCCGCGGCGTGCGGGCCAACCCGCTGAAACTGGCGCCGGATCGGCTGCAGACGCTGTTCGGTGACACACTGACACCGACCCCGTTTTCGCCGCTCGGATTTTATCTGGCGGGCGAGCGGCGTGCCGGTGCCGATCCGCTGCACCATGCCGGTGCCTACTATGTGCAGGAGCCGTCCGCCATGTCGGCAGTGACGGCGCTGGCGCCCCGCCCCGGCGAGCGGGTGCTGGATCTCTGCGCCGCACCGGGCGGCAAGTCCACCCAGATCGCCGCCGCACTGGGCGGGCAGGGGCTTCTGTGGTGCAATGAGTATGTCCGCGCCCGTGCCGGCGCGCTGATGCAGAATCTGGAGCGGTGCGGCGTGACCAACGCCGCCGTATCCTCCATGGATACCGCCCCGCTGTGCGAGGCGCTGGCCGGCTGCTTCGATGCCGTGCTGTGCGATGCCCCCTGCTCGGGCGAGGGGATGTTCCGCAAGGAGCCGGCCGCGCTGGAGCAGTGGAGCGAGGAAAATGTGGCGCTGTGCGCCGCCCGCCAGCGGGAGATATTGTCGGCCGCCGCACAGGCGGTGCGCCCGGGCGGGCGCCTGCTCTATTCCACCTGCACCTTTGCACCGGAGGAAAACGAGCAGAACGCCGCGTGGTTTTTGGCGACCCACCCCGATTTCGTCCCGGGCGATCTGTCCGCTCTGCCGTTCGGCCGCCCGGCCTTTGACATCGCGGCATTTCCGCCCTCTGCCGGCCGGCGCATCCTGCCCGGTGACGGGGGCGAGGGGCATTTTCTGGCGCTGTTTTGCAGGGTGGGGGACGCCCCCGCCGCGGGCGCGTCCTATCAGCCCAAAAAGCCCGATCCCCACGCGGCCGAGGCGGCCGCGCTGTGGGAGAGCCTGTTTACCGCCCCGCCGCAGGGTACCTTCCTCACGGTGGGGGACACGGTGCGGCTGCTGCCGCCCGCGTGGCTGCAGAACGCGCCGCACGTGCTGGCGGCGGGGGTGGCGGTCGCCGCCGTCTGCAAAAACCGGCTGGAGCCCGCGCACGGCGTCTTTGCCGCCGCCCGTGCCGCCGATTGCCGCCGTGTGATCCGGCTGGCGCCGGACGATCCCGCGCTCCTTGCCTTTCTGCGGGGGGAGCCGATCCCCTGTGACCCCGCCCTTGCGGGGTGGACGGCCGTCGCCGCGGACGAAGCCTGTGTCGGCTTCGGCAAGGCGGTGAACGGCACGCTGAAAAATCATTATCCCAAAGGCCTGCGCCTTTTGAAAGGAAACGACTGATGAGAAAGACCAAGATCATCTGCACCGTCGGCCCCGCCTGTGCCGATGAAAATACCCTGACCGAAATGGTCAAAGCGGGCATGAACGTCGCCCGCTTCAACTTTTCCCACGGCACCCACGAAGAACACCGCGCACTGATGAACACCGTGAAGGCGGTGCGGGAAAAGCTGCACGCGCCGGTGGCCATCCTGCTGGACACCAAGGGGCCGGAATACCGCATCGGCACCTTTGCGGGCGGCCGCGTCACCCTGACGGAGGGGGACACCTTCGCCTTCACGGCCGAGCCGGTGACAGGCGACTGCCACCGCGTGTCGGTGTCCTATCCCCCCATGATCGGTGAACTGGCACAGGGGGACACGGTGCTGCTCAACAACGGGCTGGTGGTGCTCACCGTCACCGCACTGACCAAGACCGAGGCCGTCTGCCGCGTGGTGAGCGGCGGCGAGGTGTCCGACCGCAAGAGCATGAGCATCCCCAACAAACTGTTCAGCCAGCCGTATCTCAGCGAACAGGATAAGGCCGACCTGCTCTTCGGTATCGAAATGGGGGTCGATTTCGTCGCCTGCTCCTTCGTCTCCCGTCCGCAGGACGTGAAAGACGTGCGGGATTTCCTGCGGCAGCACGGTGGCGGGGACATCGACCTCATCGCCAAGATCGAAAACCGTGCCGGTGTGGACAACATC
>JAZRVU010000012.1:0-6854 GCA_045599305.1 Acutalibacteraceae bacterium
GTTTCGCTGTGGGCGGCGATGGTCACCACACGGTAGAGATTGCCTTTATAATGCCGGAACAGCGTTCCGGGTGTCGGTGCGTCCATGCGGGGCCTCCTTATTTCTTTTTGCGGCCGACGATGCCGAACACCACGGCGCAGACGATGACCAGCGCGCCCACGCCGATCATGATCCACGGCAGGGGCGAGACGTGTTCGCCCATCGGGAGCGCGATCGAATTCAGAAAGATCATACGGATACCTCCTCCCGTTCACGGGTAAGATTTTTCATCCAGTTATACCGCCGGATCTTGAAAAACGCGGTGATGCATTTGAGTACCTGATCGGACTTGAGGCAGAGGAACACCACCCACACCGGGCAGCCGCACAGCGAGGTGATGACGGCCGAGGGGATCACGACGCCGAAGACGAAGGCCGTGTCGTTCTTCAGCACGAAACTCACGTCACCGCCCGATTTCACCAGCCCGAACAGGCAGCCGCACTCATAGCAGGTGCCGATGCCGGTGAAGCAGAGCACATGGATGAACTGGCGGGTGTAGAATACCGCCTCGTCCGAGATGTTGTAGAGGCTGATAAAGGGGTCGCACAGCAGGAAGAAGCCGAGGCTCGTGAGCAGCCCCATTCCCAGAAACAAAAGCTGCACCGTGCGGGCGTATTCCCGGATGCGGGTGAGGTCGCCGGAGCCGACCGTCTTGCCGATAATGATGCCCACGGCGGCCGAAAGGCCGTTCATACCCACATACATCAGCGAATTGACCGTGTTGGCCAGACTGGCGGCGGTGATGACCCCCTCGGTGTAGTGCCCCAGAATGATGCCGTTGACGATCAGGTTGATGCCCCACACCAGCTGACCGGCCACGATGGGGGTCGCATAGCGCACGAAATCCCGCAGCAGCGTTTTATCCCGCTTGCACAGGTCGGCCGGGCGCAGAGCGAGCTTTTTGTCGATGAGGCGGGTGTAGACGACCATGATGGCCGTCTCCGCCATGCGGGCGATCAGCGTGGCCACCGCCGCGCCTTTGGCACCCATGGCGGGCGCTCCCAAATGGCCGAAAATGAATATGTAGTTGAGCGATACGTTGATGACCAGCGAGGCGAGCGATACCCACAGCCCGATGCGGGCGACCTCCACGCTGCGCATGGCGGCGATGAGCGCCTGCGTGACGCAGAAGAACAGGAACGACCAGCACACCACCGACAGGTAGCGTACCCCCTCCTCGATCACGGCGGGCTCATTGGTGAAGATGCCGACCACCTGCCGCGGAAAAGCGGCGCAGACGGCGGTGAACACCAGCCCGAGCAACAGCGAGAACCGGGTGCCGATGGCAACGACGCGGCGGATGGCCTCGGTGTCCCGCCGCCCCCAGTACTGGGCCGCCAGCAGCAGGATGCCGCCCTCGATGCCGGCGCTGAGCACCTGCAGAAAGGTCTGCAGCTGGTTGCCGATGTAGACGCCCGACACGGCGGCGTCGCCCAGCGAGCCGATCATCAGGTTGTCCGCCAGCCCCACGGAATAGGTCACCAGATTCTGCAGCACGATGGGGATGGCGAGCAGGATCAGATTTTTGTAAAACGAGCGGTCACGTGTCAGTATCATGCCGGATCACACTCACAGAAGATCGTCGTTTCTGGCGAACTGATAGGTCGTGGCCGAACGGAAGGTCTCGCCGGCCTCCAGACGGGTGGAGGGGAAGGAGGGATGGTTCGGGCTGTCGGCACAGTGCTGCGTCTCGAAGCAGAAGGCGGAGCGGAAGCCCATCGGGCGGCCGTCCAGCCCCGTGGCGTCCTTCATCATGTTGGAGGTGTAAAACTGGGCGGCGGGCTGATCGGTGCAGCAGGTGAGTTTCACGCCGGTCTTGACCGAGCAGGCGGTCATCACATGGCGGTAGCCCTCGCCGTTGAGCAGGAAGTTGTGGTCATAGCCGCCGCCGATGGCGATCTGCTCATCGTCGGACGCGTTGATGTCCCGTGCGATGGGCTTCATCTCCCGGAAATCGAAGGGGGTGCCGGTCACGTCCAGCCAGCGGCCGGTGGGGATCAGATTTTTGTCCAGCTGATTGATGGCGTCGCCGTCGATCCACAGCAGCTTGTCCTCCAGCCCGTCGCAGCCCAGGGTGAAGTAGGAGTGGTTGATGAGGTTGAGCACGGTGGGAGCGTCGCACTTGGCCTCGTAGTCGATGCGCAGGGCGTCGTTTTTGGTCAGGGTGTAGGTGACCGAGACCACCATGTTGCCGGGGAAGCCGTCCTCACCGTTGGGGGAGAGGCGGGAGAAGGTGACAGCCGGCTCCGCACCGTCGGCGGCCACGGTGGCGTGCCACAGGCGATGGCTGAAGCCATGCCCGCCGTGCAGGCAGTTGATGCCGTTTTCGTTGGTGGGCACATGGTATTCGGTGCCGTCAAGGACGAAGCGTCCGCCGCCGATACGGTTGCCGTAGCGGCCGATGGAGGCACCCAGATAGGCGTCGCCGTGAATGTAGCTGTCCAGATCGTCATAACCGAGGATCATATCCTCGCCGCCGAGCGTCATGCGCTGCACGGTGGCGCCGAAGGTGATGAGGGAGACGGCCAGTTCACCGGCTCCGGTAAGCACGTATTTTTCCACAGATGCACCGTCCGGCATGGTGCCGAAGGTTTCTACGCGAATGCTCATGATCATGTACCTCATTTCATAAAAATTCAACTTATTTACATTATAACGACCTTTTGCAAAAAAAGCAATTGCAAAAATCAAAAGAATATCGTATAATATACACAGTTTTTTCATAAATCGGTCATCTTCCCGTCGCATACCCGGTGGTATACTGATGGAAAGATGATAACGGAAAGGATAGAATGACTTATGAGTAAAGGCAGCAGAAAACGGGAAGCGGCGCTCCTTCGCCGCGAGGAAGAGGCGCGCCTGGCGCAGGAGAAACAGAAGAAGCGCCGCCGCAACGGGATCATCGGTGCGGTGGTGGCGGTGGTCTGTGTGGCCGCCATCGCGGTGGGTGCGGTGTTCATCACCCAGCGCCTCAAGCAAAACGACCCGGACTATAAACTGCACCACACCATCGTGGCCAAGTCGGATCACTACAATGTCACCGAGGCCATGATGACCTACTGGATCCGTGCGGCCGCGGTCAATTTCAGCCAGCGGTACAGCGATTACAGCTCCACCCTCGGGCTGGATACCGCCCAGCCGCTCAAGGGGCAGACCAGTTATTTCGACCCCAGCCAGACCTGGTTCGATTATTTTGCCGATAACAGCCGCACCACCGTCAACTGGGTGCTGTCGCTGGCCGAGCAGGCGCGCGCCGACGGCCGCACGCTGACCGACGAGGAGAAGGCACAGGTCGACGAGTACATGAAGAACATCAATCCTGCCGACGTGGCGGAACATCTCACCGAGAAGGATATCCGCACCTGTCAGGAACTGTACTATCTCGCCCTGCAGCAGGAGAAAGTGGTGAACGACCAGATCCACTGCGAGGGTGACGAGGTCGAGGCGTATTTCAATCAGCATCCGCGTGATTACATGACCGCCGGCTATGCCTATTATGTCCTCAGCTTCGGCGAGGGTGCCACCTATGCCGATGCCGACGAGGCGAACGCCATGGTCGAAAAACTGCTGGCCTCCACGCCCGAGGAATTCGAAAAGACCGTCAAGGCCGAGATGCTGCGGCAGAATCTCTATAAAGAGGATGACGTGGACGACGGCTACACTGCCCGCTATGTCAACGAGAACTATTCCTACAGCGACAGTGACGAGTTCAGCGAGTGGCTGTTTGCCGATGACCGTGCCGCGGGGGACACCACCCGTGTGGATCACGATACCTATTACACCGTCTATCTCTGCCTGAGCCCCGCCGCACGTGACGAGAGCCGCACGATCGACGTGCGCCACATCCTCTTCACCTCCGAAAAATACGGCTCCGATGACGAGGCCAAGGCCAAGGCAGAGGAGATCCTGGCCGAGTGGAAGGCCGGCGATGCCACCGAGGAGTCCTTCGGCGAACTGGCCAAGGAGTACACTGAGGACAGCAACGGCGAGGACGGCGGCCTTTACACCGGCGTGACGGCGGGCACCATGGTGCAGACCTTCAACGACTGGTGCTTCGACGAGGCGCGTCAGTACGGCGATACCGATATCGTGAAGACCGATTACGGCTATCATGTGATGTACTTCGTCGGCAGCAATACGGCGTGGTACGTCAAGGCGCAGCAGGCCAGTCTCGACGAGCAGTATGCGGCCATCTGCGACGGGTATGCCGAGACCTACCATGTGACGCTGTTCGATGACGTGATCGACGCGATGGATATGTAAAAACGCAAAAAGCTTCCACGCATCCGGGCGTTCCATGCACGATCCGCGCCCCGTTCTCTGTTCGTTTTGACGGAGAACGGGGCGCGTTTTTTTGTTTCAGTTGTGAAAATGGGAAAAATCGCAAAAAAAAATAATCAATTGCCGTTTGGTAATTGACATTTGGACGGGAATGGTATATGATTATATACTGCACGATTAGCGGGAGGGGTAAATTCTGCGTTCAGTATACCACATCCGGGCAGATTTTGCAACCCCTTTGTGCAAGATGACTAACGGATATTTTTTCCGCTTGGCGGCGGGACGCCGGGCGGGATATTGAAAGACAGGAGTGATCGGGCCTATGGCGCAGACCAAACAGGTGAAGCTGGGCAAAACGGTACGCACGAGCTTCGGAAAGATCAATGAAGTGTTGGATATGCCCAACCTTATTGAGATCCAGAAGGATTCGTATCAATGGTTCCTGGACGAGGGCTTGAAAGAAGTGTTCGCAGATTCCCCCGCCATCGAGGACTACACCGGTAATCTGATTCTGGAATTTTTGGATTATCGGCTGGACGATACCCCGAAATACACGGTGGAAGAGTGCAAGGAGCGCGACGTGACTTATGCCGCGCCGCTGCGTGTGCGCGCCCGCCTTATCAATAAAGAGACCGGCGAGATCAAGGAGTCCGAGGTGTTCATGGGCGATTTCCCGCTCATGACCGAAAGCGGCACCTTCGTCATCAACGGTGCGGAGCGTGTCATCGTCTCCCAGTTGGTGCGTTCGCCCGGTGTCTACTACGGTCTGGACTACGATTCCACCGGTAAGAAACTGTTCTCCACCACCGTCATCCCCAACCGCGGTGCGTGGCTCGAATATGAGACCGATTCGCAGGACGTGTTCTATGTCCGCATCGATAAGAACCGTAAATTGCCCGTCACCGTGCTGGCGCGTGCTCTCGGCCTCGGCTCGGATGCCGAACTGATCGAGCACCTCGGCGAGGACGAGCTGCTGCACTCCACGATCGAGAAGGATCCCACCCGCAACACCGAGGACGCTCTGCTGGAGGTCTACCGCAAGCTGCGCCCCGGCGAGCCGCTGACAGTGGAAAATTCCAAGCAGCATCTGGAGGGCCTCTTCTTCGATGCCCGCCGTTACGACCTCTCCCGCGTGGGTCGTTATAAGTACAATAAGAAGCTGGGCCTGGCCGGTCGTCTGGAGGGCTGCACCATCAGCCGTCCCGTGGTCGATCCGGCCACCGGCGAGATTTTGGCCGAGCCGGGCGAGGTCATCACCCGTGCCCGTGCCCGCGAACTGGACGACACCGGCGTGACGGAGGTCTTCGTCACGGTGGAGGAGCACGGTGAGCAGCGCGAGGTCAAGATCCTCGGCAACGGCTCCGTGGATATCCGCCGCTTTATCCCGGCGGAGTACACCACCATCGATGACGCGTTCCTGGAGCAGGCCGGCGTGGGCGAGCGTGTGTGGATCCGCGTGCTGCGCGAACTGCTGGAGCAGAACGGCACCGAGGAATCGCTGCGCGAGGCGATCGCCGCCCGTGCGCATGACCACACCGTGAAGAATGAGGAGAACAAGGAAGTCCTCATCCCCGGTCTGATCCCCAATCACATCACCAAGGACGATATCTTTGCATCCATCAACTATCTCATTTGCCTCACGCACGATATCGGCACCACCGATGATATCGACCATCTGGGCAACCGCCGTATCCGTTCGGTGGGCGAACTGTTGCAGAATCAGTTCCGCATCGGCTTCTCCCGCATGGGGCGTGTCATCCGTGAGCGCATGACGCTGCAGGCGCAGGATATGGACGTCATCACCCCGCAGGTGCTCATCAACATCCGCCCGGTGGTCGCCGCCATCAAGGAGTTCTTCGGCTCCTCGCCGCTGTCGCAGTTCATGGATCAGAACAACCCGCTGGGCGAACTGACCCACAAGCGCCGTCTCTCCGCTCTGGGCCCCGGCGGTCTGTCCCGTGACCGTGCCGGTTTTGAGGTGCGTGACGTTCACTACAGCCACTACGGCCGTATGTGCCCGATCGAGACGCCCGAAGGCCCGAACATCGGTCTGATCTCCTATATGGCGACCTTCGCCCGCATCAACCGCTACGGCTTCATCGAAGCGCCCTACCGCAAGGTGGACAAGGAGCGCGGCGTGGTGACCGACGAAGTGGTCTATATGCCCGCCGACATCGAAGACGAATACATTGTCGCACAGGCCAATGAGCCTCTGGATGAGGAAGGCCGCCTTAAAAATGAGCGCGTTACCTGCCGCTTCCGCAATGAGATCATGGCATTCAGCCGCGACCGCGCGTCCTTCGCCGTGCGAGACGTGCACTACAGCCACTATTCCCGTATCTGTCCGATCGAGACGCCCGAAGGCCCGAACATCGGTCTGATCGGTACTCTGGCTACCTTTGCCCGCATCAATCAGTACGGCTTCATCGAGGCCCCGTACCGCAAGGTGGACAAGGCCGCCAAGCGCGTCACTGACGAGATCGTCTACATGACCGCAGATGAAGAGGATAACTACGTGATCGCCCAGGCCAAGG
>JAZRVU010000013.1:0-41626 GCA_045599305.1 Acutalibacteraceae bacterium
AGTGCGCGCATCTCGCCCTTTGCCCGGCGACGCACCTGCGGGTCGGCCAGACGGCACAGCCGCACCAGCCAGAAGACCGGCGCGAGCCACGGCTGCTTCTGCAGCACGGGATACTGATATTTGAGCTCACGGAAAGGCAAAAACGCCCGTCCGATCCAGTAGCTCACACGGCCTTTATACTTCTGCCGCCGCGTCACCACCCCGTGCGAAAACACCCCGTAGGTGCCGCCCGTGAGCACATACTGCTCCACATCCTCGGGCGCGGCGACGCTGCCGTCTCCGAACCAAGCCGCCGCCAGCTGCCGCATTTCCCGTTCAAACGTCTGCAGCCCGCCGCGGACAAGCAGTGCATCCCGCGCGGCCGTTATCTCCGGGTCGGTACTCTGCAGCAGCCACAGGTCGATCAGCGAACGCACGCCGCAGCCGCCGTTTTCAAAATGCTTGGCCATATGCGCGATGTGGTAATAATAGAACATCCCGTCCGAAAGCGCCGCCTCACACCGCCGTCCGGGGACGGGCACGGTATGCTGCCAGATCTCTTTGAGCACCTTTGTCGCCTCGGGAAAGCGATCGTCCTCGATCAGGGTGAAATGCAGTTCAATGCTCACGCCGGTAGCCGCATGACACGCCATATGGTGGCCGTTGCTTTCGCCCTTACGGTAATGAAGCGTCCCGGTCAGCACCCGCATGGCCGCATCATAATCGTCTTCCCGCACAAGCAGGTCGATGTCCGCGCTGGTGCGCATCCAGTTCTCGGGATACAGATCGCGCAGCACCGCGCCCTTCAGCGGTATGAACGTGATCTGCGCCGCCTCCAGCGCTTCCCGGATGCGCCTCAGCTCATAAAACTGCTGTTCGCACCGCCACATGGCCTCGAAGACCTGCTCTGCCAACGGCCGGACGTCCTGCCCGGTCACCGCACCGCCCGCAGCCAGCGCATGTGCCGCCAAATGGCCCAGATCATGGTGCTTCGCCAACGCGCACACCGTCTCCGGCCCGGCTCCCTGTGCCGGGTCATACGGCGTGTCGGCCGTGCCCAGTTCAAAGCGCAGAAGCTGTAAAAGCGCCGTCTGCTCCGCCGTTCTCACCGTATCCCCCCCGTCACCGTATCAGCGGCCTGTTCTTGTGACCGTATAGTTCTATGCTACCATGTTTTGACCCGTTTTTCAAGTTCAAAACGCAAAAAACGACACCGCACTTCATCTGCCTGACATTTTTTGCGCATCCGCCCCCGTATAATTCACCGTTTTCGGAAAACAATACTGTGGCCACGTGAAATTTTCATGACAACATGATAGAAGGAGTATAATATGAAAGCCACAGGAATCGTACGACGCATCGACGACCTCGGCCGGGTCGTCATTCCCAAAGAGATCCGCCGCACCATGCGTATCCGCGAGGGCGACCCGCTGGAGATCTTTACGAACAGCGACGGAGAGGTCGTGTTCAAAAAATATTCGCCTATGGGCGAACTGGGCACCTTTGCCGCACAGTATGCCGACGTGATGTCCCGGGCACTGGGGCAGGCGGTGCTGATCTGCGACCGCGACCGGGTCATTGCCGCGGCGGGCCTTCCCAAAAAGGAACTGCTGGAGCGGCCGGTCTCTGCTTCGCTGGAGGTGCTGATGGAGGAGCGGCACACCCATGTGGCACATCCGGGTGAATCCGAGCATCTGTCGGCTACCACCGATCCGGAGCGGCCGCTGGGTGTTGCCGTGCCGATCGTCACGGCGGGCGATGTGACCGGGGCGGTGTGTCTGCTGCTGCCGGAAAGCGGCGCCATCCCCTCGGAAGGGGACGTAAAAATGGTGCAGGTCGCGGCCGCGTTTCTGGGAAAACAAATGGAGGAATGACGCATTGCGTCATTCCTCTTTGTTTTGATTATGATTTTGCCGTCATCTGCCGCAGCACTGCTTATACTTTTTGCCGCTGCCGCAGGGACAGGGATCGTTGCGGCCGATCTTCTGTGCGGCAGTTTTGCGCACGGTGCGGTTGACGGCGGTGCCGTCACCGGAGGTGCCGGTCTCCTTGGCGACCTGCTCCCGCTTGGGTTCCTCGTGGGTGCGGATCTGCGCGAGCAGCATGGCACGGGCGGTGTCCTCGCGGATAGAGGCGACCATCTGGTCGAACATATCGAAGCCCTCCAGCCGGTACATGACCACCGGATCCTTCTGGGCATAGGCGCGCAGGTGGATGCCGCGGCGCAGTTCGTCCATATTGTCGATATGATCCATCCAGTAGCGGTCGACGGTCTTGAGCAGCACCACGCGCTCGAGTTCGCGCATGATCCGGTCGCCGTACTGCGCCTCCTTCGCGTCATAGATCTTCATGGCACGGTCGGTGAGCAGATCGGTGAGCTCCTGCCGCTCCAGATCCTCGAGCTGCTGCGGGTCGTAGCGGAAATCGTTGGCATCGGCCAGCCAGCCGTGGTAATACTCCCGCAGGCCGTTCAGGTTCCACTCCTCGTGCTCCTCGCCGGTGGTGTAGAGCGCGACGTTGCTCTCGATCGACTCGCGGATCATCTTCTGGATGCTCTCCTGCAGGTCGTCCCCCTCCAGCACCTGATCGCGCTGGCCGTAGATGATCTCGCGCTGGCGGTTCATCACATCGTCATACTGCAGCACATCGCGGCGGATGCCGAAGTTGCGCTCCTCCACCCGCTGCTGTGCCGATTCGATGGTCTTGGTGAGCATACCGTTTTCAATGGGGGTATCCTCGTCCACCCGCAGCACTTCCATCATGCTGTTGAGCCGGTCACCGCCGAACAGCCGCATGAGGTCGTCCTCCAGCGAGAGGTAAAACCGCGACACACCGGGGTCGCCCTGACGGCCGGAACGGCCGCGCAGCTGATTGTCGGTACGGCGGGACTCGTGCCGCTCGGTGCCGATGATGAACAGGCCGCCCGCGGCGCGCACGGCATCCGCCTCCGGCTTGATCTCGGCTTTGTATTTTGCCTCCAGTTCGGCAAAGGTGCGGCGGGCGGCGAGGATCTCCTCGTTGTCCGTCTCGCCGAAGGCGGTGGACTCCACGATCAGTTCCTCGGCAATGCCCATACGGCGCATCTCGGCCTTGGCCAGATATTCCGCATTGCCGCCCAGCATGATATCGGTGCCGCGGCCGGCCATGTTGGTGGCGATGGTGACGGCGCCGATCTTGCCGGCCTGCGCCACGATCTCGGCCTCGCGCTCATGCTGCTTGGCGTTGAGCACCTCGTGCCGGATACCGCGCGCCTTGAGCATTTTGGAGAGCAGTTCGGATTTTTCGATGGAGATGGTGCCCACCAGCACCGGCTGACGCCGGGCGTGGCACTCCTCGATCTGGGCGATGACGGCGCGGAATTTGCCCTGCTCGGTCTTGTAGACCTGATCGGAGAGGTCTTCGCGGACCATGGGGCGGTTGGTGGGGATCTCCACCACGTCCAGCCGGTAGATCTGCTGGAATTCCGTCTCCTCCGTCATGGCGGTACCCGTCATGCCCGAAAGTTTCCGATACAGGCGGAAGAAATTCTGGAAGGTGATGGTGGCGAGCGTCTTGCTCTCCCGCTCCACCTTCACGCCCTCTTTGGCCTCGATCGCCTGGTGCAGTCCCTCATTATACCGGCGGCCAAACATCAGGCGCCCGGTGAACTCATCCACGATGAGCACCTGATCGTCCTTCACCACATAGTCCACGTCCCGCTGCATGACACCGCGGGCCTTGATGGCCTGATTGATGTGGTGCAGCAGCGTCACGTTTTCGGGGTCCATCAGATTTTCGACATTGAAATACGCCTCGGCCTTTTTCACGCCCGACTGCACCAGCGTGGCGGTGCGGGCCTTTTCGTCCACGATATAGTCACCGTCGACGTCGTCCTGCTCCTGCTTGGCATCCATTTCCTTGATGCGGAAGGCCTTCAGGGTGCGGGCAAAGGCATCGGCACGGGCGTACATATCGGTGGATTTGTCGCCGGCGCCCGAAATGATCAGCGGGGTGCGCGCCTCATCGATGAGGATGGAGTCCACCTCGTCCACGATGGCGAACGCGTGGCCGCGCTGCACTTTGTTTTCCTTATATATGACCATGTTATCACGCAGATAGTCAAATCCCAGCTCGTTGTTGGTGCCGTAGGTGATATCCGCGGCATAGGCGGCCTTGCGCGCCTCGTTATCCAGGTCGTGCACGATCAGGCCCACCGTGAGCCCCAGGTAGCGGTAGACCTTGCCCATCCACTCACTGTCGCGGCGGGCCAGATAATCGTTCACGGTGACGATGTGCACCCCGTTGCCGGTCAGCGCGTTCAGATAGGCCGGCAGGGTAGCCACCAGCGTTTTGCCCTCGCCGGTCTTCATTTCGGCGATGCGTCCCTGATGCAGCACGATACCGCCCAAAATCTGCACGGGGAAATGCGTCATGCCCAGCACGCGGGTAGACGCCTCGCGGCAGACGGCAAACGCCTCGGGCAGGATATCGTCGGTGGTCTCGCCGGCGGCCAGCCGGGCTTTGAGCACCGCCGTCTGCCCCCGCAGCTCCTCCTCGCTCATGGCGCGGTAGGTCGGCTCCAGCGCCAGCACTTTATCACACAGCGGCCGGATACGTTTGAGTTCCCGCTTGCTGTAATCACCGAACATGGCTTTCAAAAGTCCCATGATACCTTCTCCTTATTTGCAATACGATAAACACATTTTTTTCAGTATAACACGAACCGCCGCATTTGGCAACGGAAAAGCCGGGAGTTTACACAATATTTTCAATTTCCCCGTCCGCTTTGTTAAAAACACGTTGTATAATTTTTTAAACATAATACGGTTTGTATTCTGCAAAAGCAGGTTTTTGTGAGAAAAATGGCCAAACAGCCCGCGCGTTCACGCAGAGTTCACAAACAGGCGGTATACTGATGAGGAAAAGAGGCGATGACCGATGGTAGAGAGCAAAAAAACGATCCTGATCGCGGATGACGAGGAACGTATGCGCCGCATCCTCACCGATTACCTGCGCATCAAGGGGTATGACACGGTGGAAGCGGGTGACGGCGGGGCGGCGCTGGCCCTGTTCGAAGCGACACAGCCGGACATGGTGCTGCTGGACGTGATGATGCCGGTGATGGACGGCTGGGAGGTCTGCCGGCGCATCCGGCAGCATTCGCAGGTGCCGGTCATCATGCTCACCGCCCGCACGGGAGAAGAGGACGAACTGACCGGCTTTTCCCTGGGGGCGGACGAATACATCGCCAAGCCCTTCAGCCTGAAGATCCTGCTGGCGCGGGTAGAAGCGCTGTTTCGCCGCGGGGCGGGCGCTCCGGCGGCCGCCGACACGCTGACGGCGCCGGGCATCCTGCTGAGCTGCGCCGCCCGCGAGGTGCAGGTGGACGGTCAGCCGGTGGAACTGACCTACACGGAATTCGAACTGCTCGCCTACCTGATGACCAACGCGGGGCTGGCGCTTTCGCGCGACCGCATTCTGGACAGCGTGTGGCGGTATGATTACTACGGTGACGCGCGCACGGTGGACACCCACGTGAAAAAACTGCGCAGCAAACTGGGTGCACGGGGGGACTGCATCAAGACCATCCGCGGCATCGGCTACAAATTTGAGGGGTGCTGACGATGAAACGACCGCGGCGATCACTTTTGTGGAAGCTGTTCGGCAGTGTGCTGGGGTGCGTGGCACTGCTGCTCGTCGGCAATCTGCTGCTCAACAGCTTCGTGCTGCCGGTCTACTACCGGCACGAAAAGGAACAGGCGCTGAAGACCGCCTTCACCCGACTGGAGGCACTCTACAGCGCCGGGGACGGCGAGGGGCTCTCCGCCCATCTGGCGACACTGGGCAACGCGCAGGGGATCAGCGTGACCATCTGGAGCGGGCCGATGGTGGTCTACACCGACCGTCCCGACGGGATGCGCGACCTGCTGCGCCCCGATGATGTGCGCGAACTTTCGGCCGGGGAGTACACCGTGCAGGTGAGCGACGACGGCCGCACCGGGCAGATGATCCGCCTGACCGGGCGGCTGAGCAACAGTTACACGGTGAGTATGCGGGTGGCGGTGGCCGCCATGGCGGAGAGCGCCGCCATCAGCAACCGTTTTCTGCTCTATTCCGGCGCGGTGACACTGCTGCTGGGAGCGGCGGCGGTGGCTCTGCTGGCGCGCGGCTTCACCCGCCCCATCCGGCGGCTTTCCGAACAGGCCGCCGCGGTGGCGCAGTTGGATTTCAGCCATCGCTACACCCTCAAGGGCTCCGATGAACTGCACGCGCTGGGTACCAGCCTCAACGAGATGTCCGACGCACTGGAGAGCACCATCGCCCGCCTGCAGGAGGACGCCCGCCGCGAGCAGCGGCAGAACGCGGCACGGCGCGCCTTTATCGTGAACGTGTCCCACGAACTGAAGACTCCCATCGCCCTTTTGCAGACCTATGCCGAGGGGCTGCGGGAAGACGTGGCGGCCGATGCCGCCGAGCGTGCGTATTACTGCGAGATCATCGAAGATGAGGCCAGAAAGATGTCCGGCCTCATCGCGAAAATGACGGCGCTGATGCAGTTGGAGGACGGCAGCGAACAACTGGAGCCGGAACGGTTCGATCTGTGCGAACTGGCGCGCAATCTGCTCACGAAAAACGCGCCGGAATGTGCCCGCCGCGGCCTGACGGTGCAGGCGCCGCCGGCCGACCCCGTGTGGGTGACGGCAGACGCCTACCTCATCGAAAACGCGCTGACCAACTACCTTTCCAACGCCCTGCACCATGTGCCGGACGGCGGAACGGTGGCGATCACCTTTTCGGCCGGCGAGGAGGGCCGGGTGCGGATATCGGTGTACAATTCCGGCAGCACCGTCCCGCCGGAGGATCTGTCCCGCATCTGGGAGAGCTTTTACAAGGTGGACAAGGCGCGCACCCGCGCCTACGGCGGCAGCGGGATCGGGCTGTCGCTGGTGGCGGCCATCATGAACGCCCACGGCTGCCCCTACGGTGTCATTGACCGAATCGACCCGGTGGGCGTGGAGTTTTATTTCGAACTGCCGCGGGCGGAATGATATTTTTCAAAAAACCGACGCGGGGATTTGCAAAAAACTGTTGCAAATCCCCGCGTTTTTTGGCATACTAATCCATAGGAGGTGAATGACCTTGACGGTTACATTTTCGGAATTTTTGGGAGCGCTCACGGGCAACCCCCTGCTGCTGGTCACCGTGCTGCTCACATTGGGTGTCATTCTGGTGAACGGGTGGACAGACGCACCCAACGCCATCGCCACCTGTGTTTCCACCCGCGCCATGCCGGTGCGGGCGGCTATCCTGATGGCGGCACTGCTCAACTTCGCGGGGGTGCTGGTGATGACGCTGCTGAGCCCCCGGGTGGCCGCCACCATCTACCACATGGTGGATTTCGGCACCGACACCCATGAGGCGAGCGTGGCGCTCTGCGCGGCACTGGTCTCCATCGTGGTGTGGGCCACGGCGGCGTGGCGCTTCGGCATCCCCACCAGCGAGAGCCACGCGCTCATCGCCGGACTTTCGGGCGCGGCCATCGCCCTGCACGGCGACATGGGGGGCATCAACGGCGCGGAATGGGTGCGGGTGCTCTACGGTCTGGTCATTTCCACCGTGCTGAGCTTCGTTATCGGTTTTCTGACGGTGCGGGCGCTGGAGGCGGCGTTTCGCCGCAGTGACCGCCGCCGGGTGCGCGGCTTCTTCCAGATCGGGCAGATCGCGGCGGGCGGCGCCACCGCCTTCATGCACGGGGCGCAGGACGGACAGAAATTCATGGGCGTGTTCCTGCTCGGCTTCTTTTTAGTACAGGGGCAGCAGGGCGAAAACTTTGCCATCCCGCTGTGGCTGATGATCCTCTGCTCCCTCGTGATGGGACTGGGCACCTCCATCGGCGGGGAGCGCATCATCAAATCGGTGGGCATGGACATGGTCAAGCTGCAGCCGCATCAGGGGCTGGCCGCCGATCTGGCCGCCACCGGGTGTCTGCTGCTCTGCTCGCTTTTGGGTGTACCTGTGAGCACCACCAACACCAAGACCACCGCCATCATGGGCATCGGCGCCTCCAAGCGCCTGTCGGCGGTGAACTGGAGCATCGTGCGGGAAATGCTGCTGGCATGGGTGCTCACCTTTCCGGGCTGCGGATTGCTGGGTTGGGCGGTCACCCGCCTGTTCATGTGGATCTTTTAAAAGGAGATGGGCGATATGAAAAAGAACGGAACATTTGATTATTTTGACCAGTTTGCCCTCTGCGTCACCAAGGCGCAGGAGGCGGCGGCAGCCCTTTCGGCCGCCGTGGCGATGGAGGCCGCCGGACGGGGGCAGGCGCTGGACGCCCTGCACTGCACCGAGCAGGAGGCGGACGCCCTGCGGCGTCAGGCGCTCGACCGGCTGGCGCGGGAATTCCTGCCGCCGGTGGAGCGGGAGGACATCGTGACCCTCTACAACACGCTGGACGACGTGGTGGACGACATCGAGGAGGTGCTGCGCCGGATGTGCCTCTACCGCGTGGGCGAGGCGCTGCCGGCGGCGGCCGAATTCGCCGCGCTGGTGGAGCGCTGCTGCGAAGCACTGGGCAAGCTCGCGGCCGAACTGCCGCATTTCCGCCGGTCACAGGCGCTCTTCCCCGCCATCGAAGCGGTCAGCAAGCTGGAGGAGGACGGCGACGCCCTGCACTTTAAAGCGGTGCGGGAGCTCTTCACCGCGCAGGCGGTCGACCCGCTGACGGTCATCGCCTGGAAAGAGGTGCTGGACGCGCTGGAGACCTGCTGCGATGACTGCGAGCACGTGGCGGACGCGGTGGAGAGCGTGGTGCTGAAAAACACCTGATTTTCCCCGGAAAGGGTTGCAAAAACGACCGTAATATGGTATAAATAGGGGAAGATACGTCCAAGGAGGCGCTTTTGATATGTGCGCAGCAAATGCCTTTTCCGTCACCCCCTCGCCCGCCACACCGGCCAACGATCTCATCGGCCGCACCGTCGCGGGATATCAGGCGTGGTTCCACGCATCGGATACCGAAGAGGGGTGGTTCCACTGGATCGAGCACCGCGGCCGTCCGGCCGTGGGCAATGTCCATGTGGAGATATTTCCCGACCTTTCGGAATACCCCGCCGCATCCCTGCACCGCTCCGCCCTGCCGGATTACCCGAACGGGCAGCCTGTCGGCTTTTATGACGGGCACGACCCCGCCGCCATCGACGTGCATTTCCGCTGGATGAAGGAATACGGCATCGACGGTGTGGGCGTGCAGCGGTTCTACAGCAACACCTCCGTCGAGGAGGTGCCCGAGCCCTGCCATCTTTCGGCCATCCGTCAGTCGGCCGAAAAATACGGCCGCCTTTTCTACATCATGTACGACACCTCCGGCTGCGGCCGCTTCCCGGATGAACTGGTCGACCGCTTCAAGGCGGACGTGCTGCACAATGTGGAGGACAAGCACCTCATCTGCTCCCCCATGTATGCCCACGCCCACGGCAAGCCGGTCATCTGCGTGTGGGGTCTGGCGGTGGCCCCCAACGAACCCGGCCGCTACCCCGCCGCACCGCAGGCACTCGAATTCGTCAACTGGCTCAAGGAGCGCGGCTATTTCGTCATCGGCGGTCTGCCGGACAACGAGTGGGATCGCGACGAGAGCGACTACAAAGAGGTCTACGCCGCACTGGACATGATCTCGCCGTGGACGCCCGGCCGCTTCAACAAACATAATCTCGCCGCCTGGATCGACGAGCATCTGCCGCGTGACCTCGCCTATTGCCGGGCACACGGGCAGGAATATCAGCCGGTGCTGTTTGCCGGCTTCTCATGGAGCAACTTCATGCAGCACGGCCCCGCCAACGAGATCCCGCGGGACGCCGGCCGCTTTTTGTGGGAGCAGGCCAAGCGGTATGCCGCCGAGGACATCCGCGGCATCTACTTTGCCATGTTCGATGAATACGACGAGGGGACGGCGATCGCCAAGGCGGCCACCGATTCCTCCATGCTGCACACGGGCGAGCAGTACAATCAGCTGCTCTGCGCCGACGGCTGGTGGCTCTCCTCCGACTTTTATCTGCGGCTGGGCGGCGCGATCGCCCGGACGCTGCGCGGGGAGCAGCCGCTCACCGAGAAGGTGCCGGTGCCCCATTCCGAAGGGCCCGTCTACTGGCGCAACGGCTTTGAAAAACGGGTGACCCGCAACGCGGCACAGGTGGAGCAGCCGGTGGATATCTGCGATGCCCACGGTGAATGGCTCTGCCGTCCCGAGACGGCCGAAGCCGCCGTCGTCAAGGGCGAGGCGGGCGACACCTGCTTTGCCGGATGCTACGCCTTCCGCTTCGCCGCCCGCGGCGCGGCGCGCTATCGGCTGGCGCTGGCCGACATCCCCGTGAAGGCGGGGCTGACCCTGCGCTACCGGCTGCGTGCGTCCGGCACCGTCGGGGTCGATCTGCTGTTCGATGACGGCAGCCGTCTTTCTGAAGACCTGCCCCTGCCCGCGGCGGAAAATGCCGGATGGACAGCGGTGGCACAGACACTGCCCGCGGCTCTTGCCGGCCGCCGGATCGTGGCGATAGAGGTCGCCGGCCACGGCGCCTTTGACGCATATATCGACGATGTCGAAATCTCTCTGTAATTATTTTTAAGGAGGATACATACTATGAAACTCGGCGTATTGACTGTCCCGCTGCAGGCCACTCCGGCCGACCAGGTGTTTGCCTATCTGCACGGTCTGGGTGTGGAGTGCGTGGAACTGGGCACCGGCTGCTACACCAACCACAACCACTGCAATCCCGACGTGCTGCTGGCAGACGAGAGCAAGGTGGAGGAACTCAAAGCGCTGCTCGCGAAAAACGAGCTGACCATCGCGGCACTCTCCTGCCACGGCAACCCCGTGCACCCCGACAAGGCGCGTGCCGCGCACGACCACGAAGTGTTCGTGCAGACCTGTAAGCTCGCTCAGAAGCTGGGCGTGGAGACGGTGGTCACCTTCTCCGGCTGTCCCGGCGACAGCGAGGGCTCGAAGTATCCGAACTGGGTCACCTGCGCGTGGCCGGAGGACTACGGCAAGATCCTTGACTGGCAGTGGAACCAGGTGCTGATCCCCTACTGGAAAGAGGCCGTAAAGGTCGCCAACTCCTACGGCGTGAAGAAGATCGCGCTGGAGATGCACCCCGGCTTCTGTGTCTACAACCCCGCCACGCTGCTGCGTCTGCGTGAGGCTGTGGGCGACACCATCGGTGCCAACTTCGACCCGAGCCATCTGATCTGGCAGGGCATGGATCCGGTAGAAGCGCTGAAGACGCTTAAGGGCGCCGTCTATCACTTCCATGCGAAGGACACCCGTCTGGAAAAGGCCAATGTCGCCAAGTTCGGCGTGCTGGATACCGGCTCCTACGGCGATCTTTCCGCCCGCAGCTGGGTGTTCCGCACCGTGGGCTACGGCACCGACACCAAGGCGTGGAAGGATATGATCTCCACCCTGCGCATGATCGGTTACGACGGTGCAGTCAGCATCGAGCACGAGGACGGCCTCATGTCCCCGCGCGAAGGCCTCGAAAAAGCGATCGCGTTCCTCAAGGACGTGCTCATCAAGGAAGATCCCGCCGCCATGTGGTGGGCCTGAACGGGCATCTCACCCGCCAAAACGACCTGCCGACAGACAAAAAGAACACCCGGTCATCCGTACGGATGACCGGGTGTTTTCATTGGTGATTTACGCTGCAGCCTCTTCGTCTGCAGGCTCTTCGTCTACGGGCGCTTCGTCCTCGTCATACTTGAAATAGTCTTCCAGAGCGGTATCCACGATACCCTCGATCGACTCGACCCAGGAGGCAAAGTCGGCACTGCCGCTGCCATAGAGGATGCTGTAAACGCGGGACATGGGCGCGCTGAAGATATTGTTGCAGTTCTGCATGATGAGCGCGAGGTCATGTTTGCCGTGACCCACGACATACTGGGACACCATACGGGTATCCTCTTCCTCGTGGCGCCAGTAGGTCTCTTTGTAGTCCGGCCAGAAGATGTCTTCGAGGATCATGGCGTGACGGCCGAGTGCCTCGAGCAGCACACTGACCTCGTGGATATCTTCGTTGTTGTTGCTGACACCAAACACGGTGGAGTTGTGATCCACGCCGCTCAGGTAATCTGCCTGATTCTCGTCATACAGCGGCAGCGGGATAACGCCCCAGTCGTCTTCCATATCCTGCAGACCGGCCACGCCGGGGGTTATGGCCAGGAACAGGGTGGTGCCGTTCAGGAAGCGGGCCACATGATCCGCCATATTGCCGCCGCCGCTCACGCCTACGGTGCAGACGCTCTTATCCTGCTTGGTCATGACGCGCATCTTGTCAATGATATCATAGGTTTTCTTGGTGTTGCAGGCGAGAGAGACGCGGCCTTTGTCGTCGGTCTTGAAATACTCGCCGCCCAGCGAGAAGAACCACGCACGGGCAAAGTCGCCGTCCGCCGCGAGCACGCCCCAGCGGTCGTCCACGCTGTCGAGATCACCGGAGTTGTCCTGATCCAGCGTGGCACGCTGGCAGTAATCGCGGAACAGGTCATAGGTCCAGCGGTGCTCATCCACCAGCTTGTAGGGGTTCTCATAGCCCATCTCGTCCCAGATGGCCTCGTTATAGTAGAGCAGCCAGGTGTTGTTCGTGTCGAAGTTGAAGGAGCCCAGGCCGGCATAGCTCTTGCCGCCGTAGGTGCCCATCTGGCGCACGTCCTGGTTCCACCACTCGTGATCCCAGTTGACTTCCAACCGGTTCAGATCCATCATCAGTTCGGCACCGAGGAAGTAGCCGTACTGCCACTGGGTGGTGAGGATCAGATCCGCGTATTTGCCGCCGGCCGCAAATTCCGGCTGCAGGGTGGTGAACATTTCCGTCGAACCGATGTAGCTCGCGGAGATGGTGCAGTTATAGAGGGATTCCACCTCGTCCATGATCTGCAGCCACGCATCGGCATAGGGCGTACCGGATTTTTCCTTGTTCCAGCGGCCGTTGTTGCAGTCCACCACGGTGAACTCATAACCGCCGAGGTCTTCCGGCACTTCGCCGTCCTGCTCGGTGATCTCACCGGTGGGTTTCTTTTTGCCGGACTGGCTGCAGCCGCAGACCGTCAGCACCATGGCAAGCGCCAGCAGCAGCGCCAACAAACGGGTAAACGTTGTTTTCATTCTTGCAGTTCCTCCTTTGAATACTTTTTTGTCATTATATTATATCGCAACCCCTATTGTCTGTCAAGATGGCCGCCTGACCAAAAAAAGAGCGCTTTCCCTGTGCAAATACACGGGAAAGCGCTCCTTTGGTGCGAAAAAATCATTCGGCTGTGTCTTCCGGCTCGGCCGCGTCATACTCGAAGTAATCATCCAACTGGGTGTTGACGATCCCTTCGACCGAGTCGATCCAGGAGGCGAAGTCGGCGCTGGCGGCACCGAACACGGTGTTGAAGACGCGATCCATCGGTGCGCGGAAGATATTGTTGCAGTTTTGCATGATGGGAGCCAGGTCATGCTTGCCGTGCCCCACCACATATTCCGACATGATGCGGGTGTCGTCTTCCTCGTGGCGCCAATAGGTCTCCTTGTAGTCCGGCCAGAAGATGTCCTCGAGGATCATGGCGTGGCGGCCGAAGGCGTCGAGCAGCACGCTGACCTCGTGGGTGTCGGTATTGTTGGCGGTGACACCGAAAACGGGCGCGTTGTGATCCACGCCGCTCCAGTAGGTATCCTGATTCTCGTCATACAGCGGGAAGGGCATGACGCCCCAGTCGTCCTCCATATCCTTGAGCCGGCCGGTACCGGGCAGATAGGCATAGAACAGCAGATTGCCTCTCGCAAAGGCTTCGGCACGCTCGGTCTCGGCGTCCGCACCGGCGGTATTGGTGGGATACACGCTGTGATCCTTCTTCACCATCGTATACATCTTATCCACGATGTCGTAGGTGCGCTCGTTGTTGCAGGCGAGCGACACTCTGCCGTCATCGGCAGTCTTGAAATACTGGCCGCCCAGCGAGAAATACCACGCACGGGCCAGGTCGCCGTTCGAGCCGGACATGCCCCAGCGATCCTCATAGGTATCCATGGCACCGGAGTTGTCCTGATCGCGGCTCACGCGCTGGCAATAGTCGCGAAACAGATCGAAGGTCCAGCGGCGCTCATCCACCAGCTTGTAGGGATCCTCAAAGCCCATCTCTTCCCAGACCGCCTGGTTATAGTAGAGCACCCAGGTATAGGCCGTATCGAAAATGAAGGAGCCCAGACCGATATAGGTCTTGCCGCCGTAGGTGCCCATTTTGCGCACGTCCTGATTCCACCACTCGCGGTCCCAGTCCACCTCCAGCTGATTGAGGTCCATCATCAGCTGCGCACCGAGGAAATAGCCATACTGCCACTGGGTGGTGATGATGAGGTCGGCGTATTTGCCGCCGGCCGCCAGTTCCGGCTGGATATTGGTGAACGCCTCGGAGGGATTCACATATGTGGCGGAAACGGTGCAGTTATAGAGCGACTCCACCTCGTCCATGACCTGGATCCATGCGTCGGCATTGGGGGTGCCGGACAATTCCTTGTTCCAGCGGCCGTTGCTGCAATCCGCCACGGTGAACTCATAACCGCCCAGATCCTCGGGCACTTCATCTCCCTGCTTTTCTCCGCCCTGTTTTTCGCGTTCGGCGGTTTCGGCACAGCCGCAGACGGCCAGCACCATCACACACGCCAACAGCAGCGCCAGCAGACGGGTCGCGATATGCTTCATGAAGATTCTCCTCTCGCCCTGTTTTTTCCTCATTATAGCCGCGCCGTGCAGCTTTGTCAACAGAAAAACCCCTGCTTATATGAGCAGGGATTTTTCATTGTTTATTCTTCGGCAGTCTCTTCGCCCGCCGCGTCATACTTGAAATAATCCTCGAGGCGGGTGTTGACCACGTCCTCCACGGTTTCGACATAGGAGGCAAAGTCGGCGCTGGCGGCACCGTAGACCGTCTGATAGACACGGTCCATGGGGGACTTGAAGATGGTGTCGCAGTTCTGCATCAGCAGGGCGAGATCGTGCCGGCCGTGACCCACGATGTATTCGGACATCACGCGGGTGTCCTCCTCCTCGTGGCGCCAGAAGGTCTCCTTATAATCCGGCCAGAAGATGTTCTGCAGGATCATGGCGTGGCGGCCGAGTGCCTCGAGCAGCACGCTGACCTCGTGGGTGTCGGTGTTGGTACTGGCCACACCAAAGACGGTGGAGTTGTGATCCACGCCGGTCAGATACTCGGCCTGCGACTCGTCATAGAGCGGCAGCGGCATGGCGCCCCAGTCATCCTCCATATCCTTGAGGGCACCGAGGCCCGGACGGAAGGAATAGAACAGGGAATTGCCCGCCAGGAAGGTCTCACGCGATTCGTCACCGCCGAAATTGCCGACGGTCTTGTCCTGCTTGACCATGGTGCGCATCCGGTCGATGATGTCATAGGTCTTGGCACCGGTGCAGCCCAGCTTCACCTTGCCGTCCTCGTCGGTCTTGAAATACTGGCCGCCCAGCGAGAAATACCACGCGCGGCAGAAATCGCCGTTCGGCGAAACCAGACCCCAGCGGTCGTTCACGGTGTCCATGGCACCGGAGTTGTCCAGATCGACCGCCGCCATGCGGCAGTATTCACGGAATTTCTCATACGTCCACTGGTGGTCGTCCACCAGCTTGTAGGGATCGGGCAGACCCAGCTCGTTCCAGATCGCCTCGTTATAGTAGAGCATGAAGGTGTACGGCGTGTCGAAGATGAAGGAGCCCAGCCCCACATAGGATTTGCCGCCGTAGGTGCCCATCGCACGGACGTCCTGATCCCACCACTCGTGGTCCCAGTCGACCTCCAGCTCGTTGAGATCCATCATCAGGTTGGCGCCGAGGAAATACCCGAACTGCCATTGTCCGGTGATGATGATGTCGGCGTACTTGCCGCCGGCCGCGATCTCGGGCTGCAGGGTGGTGAAGGTCTCGGTCTTGGGCACATAGGTGGGAGTGATGGTGCAGTTGTAAAGCGTCTCCACCTCGTCCAGGATCTGGATCCACGCATCGGCATAGGGGGTGCCGGAAAGCTCCTTGTTCCAGTGGCTGTTGTCCGCATCCACCACAGTGAATTCGTAGCCGCCCAGATCCACCGGCACCTCGTCATCGAGGCTCTCGGCACTGCCGCCCTTTTTCTCCTGCTCGCTGCCCTTGCAGCCGCAGACGGCGAACAGCATCACGCACGCCAGAAGCAACACAAAAATCCGCTTGCCCATTGTTTTCATTGACCGGTCAACTCCTTATGTTATTCGGTTTCCTCAGTCGTTTCCCCGGCATCGACATCGTACTTGAAATACTCCTCCAGACGGGTGGCGATCATGGACTCCACCGTGTCCATCCAAGAGGAGAGATCGGCACTGCCGCCGCCGTAGACGCCTTGGAACACGCGTTCCATGGGGGATTTGAAAATGCCGTCGCAGTTTTGCATGATAAGCGCCAGATCGTGCTTACCGTGACCCACGACATATTCCGACACCATGCGGGTATCCTGTTCCTCATGGCGCCAGTAGGTCTCCTTGTAGTCCGGCCAGAAGATGTCCTCGAGGATCATGGCATGGCGGCCGAGAGCCTCGAGCAGCACACTGACCTCGTAAAGATCGGTGTTGGTAGCGGCCACGCCGAAGACGGGCGAATTGTGATCCACACCGCTGTAGTAATCCTTCTGATTTTCGTCATACAGCGGCAGCGGCATGACGCCCCAGTCGTCCTCCATATCCTGCAGGCCGCTCACGCCGGGCACATAGGCGTAGAACAGCGAGCCGCCGTTCGCAAAGGTGGAGGTGCGCAGCGCAACGTTTTCAAAAGAAAGCTTGCACACCGATTTGTCCTTGCGCACCATGTTGTACATCTTGTCATAGATGTCAAACGTCCGCTGGTTGTTGCAGGCAAGGGAGACGCGCCCCTTGTCGTCGGTCTTGAAATACTGGCCGCCCAGCGCAAAGAACCACGCACGGCAGAAATCGCCGGTCGGGCCCTGCATACCGAAGCGATCCTCAAGCGAATCGAGTTCGCCGGAATTGTCGCGATCCTCGCAGGCCATGCGGCAATACTCCGCGAACCGTTCCTGCGTCCACTTATGTTCGTCCACCATCTGGTAGGGATCGGGCAGACCCAGTTCATCCCAGATGGCCTGGTTATAGTAGAGCAGCCAGGTGTAAGAGGTATCGAAGATGAAGGAGCCGAGCCCCACATAGGATTTGCCGCCGTAGGTGCCCATCTCGCGCACGTCCTGGTTCCACCACTCGTTGTCCCAGTTGACGTCCAGTTCATTGAGGTCCAGCATCAGGTTCGCGCCGAGAAAATAGCCGTACTGCCACTGGGTGGTGATGAGGATGTCGGCGTATTTGCCGCCGGCCGCGATCTCGGGCTGCACGGTGGTGAACGCCTCGGTGGCGGCCACATAGGTGGGGGTGATGGTGCAGTTGTAGGCGGTCTCCACCTCGTCAAGAATCTGCACCCATGCATCCGCATAGGGGGTGCCGGATTTCTCCTTGTTCCAGCGGCCGTCGTGGTAGTCCATGACGGTGAATTCATAGCCGCCGAGGTCCTCCACGACCTCGCCGCCCTTTTTTTCGTCGTCGTTTTGGCCGCCTTTACAGCCGCAGGTGGGGATCACGAACAACAGCGCCAGCAACAGCGCCGCCAAACGGATCAGCGGTTTCTTCATAGTTGTTTCTCCTTATTCGGTTTCATCAGCCGCATCTGCCGAGGTGTCCGCTTCGGTATCATACTTGAAATACTCTTCCAGCTGCGTCTCGATCATATCGCCGACCGAATCGAAATAGGAGGCGATATCCGCGCTGGCGCCGCCGAAGATACCCGAAGTGATCCGCTCCATGGGGGTGCGGAAAACAGGGTTGCAGTTCTGCATGACGAGCGCCATATCGTGCTTGCCGTGACCCACGACATACTGCGACACCATGCGGGTATCATCCTCTTCATGGCGCCAGTAGGTCTCCTTGTAGTCCGGCCAGAAGATGTCTTCGAGGATCATGGCGTGACGGCCGAGTGCCTCGAGCAGCACGCTGACCTCATGGAGATCTTCGTTGGTGCTGGTCACACCGAAGACCGGCGAATTGTGATCCACGCCGCTCCAGTAATCTTTCTGATTCTCGTCATACAGCGGCAGCGGCATGACGCCCCAGTCGTCTTCCATATCCTTAAGCGGGGTCACGCCGGGCACATAGGCGACAAACAGGGAGTTGCCGTTGGCGAAATAGGTCAGCGACTCGGCCACGTCGTCCCACGAATTGATGCCGTCCGGTTTGATGCTCTTGTCCTGCTTGACCATGGTGCGCATCCGGTTATAGATATCGTAAGTCCTCTGGTTGTTGCAGGCCAGCCGGACACGGCCGCTTTCGTCCGTCTTGAAATACTGGCCGCCCAGCGAGAAGAACCAGGCGCGGCAGAAGTCGCCCTGCGCGGCCATCAGCCCCCAGCGGTCCTCATAGGAATCCATCTCGCCGGAGTTGTCGCGGTCTTCGCAGGCGCGGCCGCAGTAATCGCGGAACTTTTCATACGTCCACTGGTGGCTGTCCACCAGCTCATAGGGGTTGGGCAGACCCAGCTCCTCCCACACCGACTGGTTGTAGTAGAGCAGCCAGGTGTAAGAGGTATCGAAGATAAAGGAGCCCAGCCCCACATAGGATTTGCCGCCGTAGGTGCCCATCTCGCGCACGTCCTGGTTCCACCACTTGTTGTCCCAGTTGACGTCCAGCCGGTTGAGATCCAGCATCAGATTGGCACCGAGGAAGTAACCGTACTGCCACTGGGTAGTGATGATGAGGTCGGCATATTTGCCGCCGGCCGCGATCTCGGGCTGTATGGTGGTGAACGCCTCGGTGGCGGCGATATATTGGGCGTTGATGGTGCAGTTGTAGGCGGTCTCCACCTCGTCCATGATCTGCAGCCACGCATCCGCATAGGGGGTGCCGGAATTTTCCCGGTTCCAGCGGCCGCTGTTGTAATCCGCCACGGTGAATTCGTAGCCGCCGAGGTCTTCCACGACCTCGTCGTCTTTTTGGCCGCCGCTGTTTTCGTCTTTTTTACAACCGCAGGTGGGGATCACGAACAGCAGCGCCAGCAGCAGCGCCGTCAGACGGAGCAGCGGTTTCTTCATAGCCTTTTCTCCTTATTCGGCCTCATCGGCCTCATCGGCTTCGGCCGCATCGGCGCTGTCGACGTCATACTTGAAATACTCTTCCAGCTGCGTCTCGATCAGATCCTCGACCGAATCCATCCAGGAGGAGAGGTCGGCACTGCCGCCGCCGAATACGCCCTGATACACACGCTCCATGGGGGAGCGGAAGATGGAGTTACAGTTCTGCATGATGAGCGCCATATCGTGCTTGCCGTGACCCACGACATAATCGGCCACCATACGGGTGTCCTCTTCCTCATGGCGCCAGTAGGTCTCCTTGTAATCCGGCCAGAAGATGTCCTCGAGGATCATGGCGTGACGGCCGAGAGCCTCGAGCAGCACGCTGACCTCATGGAGATCTTCGTTGGTGTTGGTCACGCCGAACACACCGGCGTTGTGATCCACGCCGCTCCAGTAATCCGTCTGATTCTCGTCATACAGCGGGAAGGGCATGACGCCCCAGTCGTTCTCCATGTCCTTGAGGGCGCTCAGGCCGGGCGTGTAGGCGATGAACAGGGAGTTGCCGCCGGCAAAATAGGTGATCGACTCAGCCACGTCGTCCCACGAACCGATGCCATTCGGCTTGATGCTCTTGTCCTGCTTGACCATCGTGCGCATTTTGTCATAGATATCGTAGGTGTGCTGGTTGTTGCAGGCCAGTCTGACACGGCCGCTTTCATCCGTCTTGAAATACTGGCCGCCCATCGAGAAGAACCAGGCGCGGCAGAAGTCGCCCTGCGCGGCCAGCATGCCCCAGCGGTCCTCATAGGAATCCATCTCGCCGGAGTTATCGCGGTCTTCGCTGGCACGGGCGCAGTAATCGCGGAACTTGTCATAGGTCCACTTGTGGCTGTCCACCAGCTCGTACGGGTCGGGCAGGCTCAGTTCCTCCCACACGGCCTGGTTGTAGTAGAGCAGCCAGGTGGCGGAGGTGTCAAAGATGAAGGAGCCCAGACCCACATAGGATTTGCCGCCGTAGGTGCCCATCTCACGCACGTCCTGGTTCCACCACTCGTTGTCCCAGTTGACATCGAGCTGGTTTAAGTCCATCATCAGGTTGGCACCGAGGAAGTAGCCGTACTGCCACTGCGAGGTGATGATGAGGTCGGCGTATTTGCCGCCGGCCGCCACTTCGGGCTGCACGGTGGTGAAGCCGTCTCCGCGGCCGATGTACGTAGGCGTGATGGTGCAGTTATAGGCCGACTCCACCTCATCGAGGATCTGCAGCCACGCATCCGAATAGGGGGTGCCGGACTTTTCCCGGTTCCAGCGGCCGCTGTCGAAGTCCATGACGGTAAATTCATAACCGCCCAGATCCTCCACGACCTCGGCCGGTCCGTCATTACCGCCGTTTTCGGTCTTTTTACAACCGCAGACAGCCAAAAGCATGACCGCCGCCAACAAAAATGCTGCAATTCGTTTCATGTTTACATCTCTCCTTGCTCTTCGGTCTCGCCCTCGACGGTCTCGCCCGCTTCGGCATCGAGATCATATTTGAAATATTCTTCCAACTGTCCCTCGATCATTCCTTCCACGGAATCCATGTAGGAGGCTAAGTCGGCGCTGCCGCCGCACATCACGCCCTGGAACACGCGATCCTTGGGAGAACGGAAAATGGGATTACAGTTCTGCATCAGCAGCGCGAGGTCGTGCTTGCCGTGACCCACGACATACTGCGACACCATGCGGGTGTCCTCCTCTTCATGGCGCCAGTAGGTCTCCTTATAGTCCGGCCAGAAGATGTCTTCGAGGATCATGGCGTGGCGGCCGAGGGCCTCGAGCAGCACGCTGACCTCATAGGTATCGGTGTTGGTGTTGGTGACACCGAAGACAGAGGCGTTGTGGTCCACGCCGCTCAGGTAATCTTCCTGATCGGCATCCAGCAGCGGCAGCGGCATGACGCCCCAGTTGTCCTCCATGTCCTTGAGCTGGCTGACACCGGGCATATAGCCGTAGAACAGGGCGTTATTGCTCATGAAGCAGCCGATACGGTTGGCCTCGGCATCCATGCCGTAGGTGCCGTCGAGATACATACCCTTGTCACGGCGGGTGAAGTTGTACATCTTCTCGTAGATGGTGTAGGTCTTCTGCGTGTTGCAGGCGAGCTTCACGCGGCCCTTCTCATCCGTCTTGAAGAACTGGCCGCCCAGCGCGAAGAACAGCGCGTTGCTGAAATCGCTGTTGGAGGCGAGCATACCCCAGCGGTCGTCATAGGAATCGAGGATGCCGGAGCCGTCGCGGTCCTCGCAGGCGCGCAGGGCGTAATCGGTATATTTGTCATACGTCCACTGGTGGCTGTCCACCAGCTCATACGGATCGGGCAGACCCAACTCGTTCCAGACCGCCTCATTGTAGTAAAGCAGCCAGGTCTGGGCGGTATCGAAAATGAAGGAGCCCAGTCCCACATAGGATTTGCCGCCGTAGGTGCCCATCTCGCGCACGTCCTGGTTCCACCACTCGTTGTCCCAGTTGACGTCGAGTTCCTTCAGATCCATCATCAGGTTGGCGCCCAGCAGATACCCGTACTGCCACTGGGCGGTGATGATGAGGTCGGCGTATTTGCCGCCGGCCACCACCTCGGGCTGCACGGTGGTGAAGGTCTCGGTGGAGCCGACATAGTTGGCGGTGATGGTGCAGTTGTAAAGCGTCTCCACCTCATCCATGATCTGGATCCACGCATCCGAATAGGGGGTGCCGGAATTTTCCTTGTTCCAGCGGCCGCTGCTGTTATCCACCACGGTGAATTCATAGCCGCCCAGGTCCACCGGCACCTCGCCGTCGAGGCCTTGGACATCGCCGTTGCCGCCGCGGTCATCACTCTTTTTGCAGCCGCAGACGGTCAGCAGCATCGCCAGCGCCAGCAGAAGCGCCGCGGCCCTTTTCCGCATTTTCATCGATCTACTCTCCTTTTCTCACAGTTTGCCAATTATACATAATTATCATACCCTATCTCACGGGGATTGTCAACCGTTTTTCGCACCGCGCAAACAAAAAACCGGGCGTGCCTGCGGCACACCCGGTCGGTAAAACGCTTTACACATTGAAACGGAAGAGGACGATGTCGCCGTCCTTCATCACGTACTCCTTGCCCTCCGAACGGACAAGGCCCTTCTCCTTGGCGGCGGTCATGGAGCCGCAGGCCATCAGGTCTTCATAGGCGATGACCTCCGCGCGGATGAAGCCGCGCTCGAAATCGGAGTGGATCTTGCCGGCGGCCTGCGGCGCCTTGGTGCCGTCCGTGATGGTCCACGCACGCACCTCCGGCTGCCCGGCGGTGAGATAGGAGATCAGCCCCAGCAGGCGGTAACTCGCCTGAATGAGCCGGTCGAGGCCGGAGTGCTCCAGCCCCAGTTCCGAGAGGAACAGTTCCTTTTCCGCCGCGTCCATGTCGGCGATATCCGCCTCCATCTGCGCACAGATGGGCAGCACCTCGGCACCCTCCGACGCGGCCAGTTCCCGGACCGCACGGTACATGGTGTTCTCTTCGATGCCGGCGGTGAAGTCCTCCTCGCTCATGTTCGCGGCGTAGATCACCGGCTTGGCGGTGAGCAGCGGGCAGTCGGCCAGCATGGCGGCCTCCTCCGGCGTGTGGATGGCGGTGCGGGCGGGACGGCCGTTTTCCAGTTCGGTCAGCACCGATTTGAGGAAATCGTATTCGCCCTGCAGGGTCTTGTCCCCCTTCATCGCCTTGGCGGTGCGGTCGATACGGCGCTCCAGCATCTCCATGTCGGCGAAGATCAGTTCCAGATTGATCGTTTCGATGTCGCGCAGCGGGTCGACACTGCCCTCCACGTGGATGATATCGTCGTTTTCAAAGCAGCGCACCACATGGACGATGGCGTCCACCTCGCGGATGTTGGCCAGAAACTTGTTGCCGAGCCCCTCGCCGCGGCTGGCGCCCTTCACCAGACCGGCGATGTCCACGAATTCGATCACCGCGGGGGTGACCTTCACCGGCTGATACATCTCGGCCAGCCGGTCGAGCCGCTCATCCGGCACCGACACCACGCCTACGTTCGGGTCGATGGTGCAGAAGGGGTAGTTGGCACTCTGCGCGCCGGCGTTGGTGATGGCGTTGAACAGGGTGGACTTACCCACGTTGGGCAGCCCGACGATACCTAATTTCATTTTATGTTACCTCACTTCAAAAATCCGTTGCTGTATATCACGCACAGTATACCGCAAAAAGAGCAGAAATTCAATGCTATTGGGCAGAAATTTTATATTTTGCTCAAAGCAGCCACGCGGCGGGCATGCTGCAGCGGGTTTCTCAGCTGCTTTTCTTTTTGTACTCCACCAGCAGGCTGCTCCGCTTTTCCCGTATGGTCAGCGTCATGCAGTCGCCGCACCTTACTGAAAGGGCTGTCCTCTCAACAGCGAGCCGGTGCCGCCGTAGTTGAACGAAAACACCTTTTCCATACGGTTTCCCTCCGGCTTGCTATACAAACTGTATAATTTGCGTAAGAAATTACGATTGCATCTGTTTCATGCGGTAGAATTCGCCCTGTTTGGCCATCAGTTCCTCGTAGGTGCCGAATTCCACGCAATGGCCCCCGGCCAGCACGGCGATCTTGTCTGCCTCGCGGATGGTGGAGAGGCGGTGCGCCACGATGAAGGTGGTGCGGTCGCGTGTGAGGTTGTCGATGGCGTGCTGGATCTCCTTTTCGGTGACGGTATCCAGCGCGGAGGTGGCCTCGTCGAAGACGATGACCCGCGGGTCGCGGATGATGGCACGGGCGATGGCGATGCGCTGCCGCTGACCGCCGGAGAGCTTGCTGCCGTGCTCACCCACCAGCGTGTTCAGCCCGTCGGGCAGACTGCGAATGAGGTCGGTGAGGTGGGCGGCCTCGATGGCGTCCCACAGCTGATCGTCGGTCACGTTTTTCAGACCGTAGGTGATGTTGTCGCGGATGGTGCCGGAAAAGAGGATGCAGTTCTGCGGCACCAGCGCCAGATGGCGGCGGTAACTGTGCAGGTCGAGGGTGGTGATGTCCCGGCCGTCCAGCAGCACCTGCCCGGAGGTGGGCAGGTTGAAGCCGATCAGCAAATTCAGCACGGTGGACTTGCCGGCGCCGGATTCGCCCACCAGCGCCACCGTCTCCCCCGCCTTGACCGAGAGGTTGAAGTGGTTGAGCACGCGGGATTTTTCGTCATACCGGAAGGAGACGTCCCGGAACTCGTAGGCGCCCTGCACATCCCGCACCTTTTCCTTGCCGCTGTTGTCCTCCACATCGCTGGTGGCCAGGATATCGCCGGCCGAGCGGATGGATTCGGTGCCGCGGGTGAGGGTGGGCAGCAGATTGAGCAGTGCCGAGACCTGTGCCACCATGGTGGTGAAATAGCTCTGGTACATCACGATGAGACCCACGGCGATCATGCCGTTGAGCGCCATATAGGAGGTGACGGCCAGGCAGAGCAGCTGGAACACCTGGAAAGTCGCCCAACTGGCGGCGGTGAAGACGTTTTGCAGCACATCCAGACGGTAGCCCTTTTCGGCCACCTGGTTGAGCTGCTCCGTGATGCGGCGGATCTCCTTGTTCTCCAGCGCGTGTGCGCGGGAGACCGGCACCAGTTCCTCCATCTCGATCACGGTGGCGGAGGTGCGCTCCACCTCCTCACGGAATTCGCGGTTGCGCAGCCGCATGCTCTTGCTGAACAGAAACGCGATGGTGGCGGAAAGCGGCACACAGGCCAAAAAGAAAGCCAGCACCGTCAGGTTGGTGGAGGCCACCGCCACGATGGCCACCGTCATGCTCATGACGATATCCAGAATGGAGGTGAACACCTGCGAGGAGAGCCCCTCGATGGCCTCCACATCACGCATGATCTTGGACTGGATACGTCCGGACTCCATCTCCTTGTGGAAACTGATGGAGAGCTGCTGCAGCTTGCGCACCATGGCGCCGCGCAGACCCGCCTCCACACTGCGGTTGGCCAGACTGAGAAAATGGACGTGCAGATAATGCATGGGGACGTTCATCGCCACCAGCAAGACCTCGCCCAGCAGCCACCAGAAGATCTGCGGATAGGCCGCCGGATCGCCGCAGGTGGCGATATCGATCACCCGCTCGGTCACAATGGGCAGGAACAGCGCCGGTGAGCGCTTGATGAAGAAAAAGATGCCGGACAGCAGCAGCTGACGGTAATGTCCGCGATAGAGCCGCCACAGCAGTTTCATCGGCGCGATGTTGCGGGTACTGTAGGCCCGGATGAAATTCTGTTCCTCGGCCAGCAGTTCTTCCTCCGAAAAATGCGCCTTGTCCGTCCCCTGATGCCGTACCTCAAACGGAATGTAAAAATGTCGTCGGTGTCGGTCGGCCGTTTCTTTCTTCTTTGCCATCGCGATGACCTCCTCATTCGGCGCGGCAAATGCCGCTTATATTGTGCCTTTTTCGCTTCGGGCACCCCGATTATAACAGGCCTGCCCGAAAAGTCAATGCCTTTCCGACTTTTTTTCAAAAAAGTTTTGATTTTGGCTTTCGGCCACATAAAAAAGGGCTTCCGTCAAACCGGAAGCCCTTTCTTGTTGGTTATATTACTTTTTCAGCGCTTCTTCCACAGCCACGGCGCAGGCGACGGTGGCACCGACCATGGGGTTGTTGCCCATGCCGATGAGGCCCATCATTTCCACGTGCGCGGGCACGGAGGAGGAGCCGGCGAACTGTGCGTCGGAGTGCATACGGCCCATGGTGTCGGTCAGACCGTAGGAGGAGGGGCCGGCCGCTATTTGGGTCTGCCGGAGCATCTGGTGGAAAAGCCGCCAATCGACGGTCTGTGCGGCCTCACCGACGAGCAAAAGCTCGGCTTCACCTATGCGGAGCTGGACCGCTACATCCGCGAGGGTGTGGAGCCCACACCCGAAAAGAAAGAGAAGATCGACCGCCTGCACCGCCAAAACCTTTTTAAACTCGAACTTATGCCCTGCTTCCCCTACGGAGAATAAAAAATGTCAAAGAGGCTGATGTCAGTGACATCAGCCTCTTTTTGATAAAGCAGTACATTACCTCTCTTCTGCGGGGGGCAACGGCATTTTGTAAAGGCACTTACCGTCAAACCAATACACATCGGTATCACCCGTTGGCCAATAGATATCCCACGTCGGCAAATAATACAGGCTCTCGCTCTCGCCCGTTACGGGATCCACACGGTACCAACGATAAAACTTTGTTTTGTTCGACGGGCCATCATAGGTACAGGCCAACACGTACTCTTCCCCCGGCACCGGCGGCATATAAAACTCTGCCAACACTTCATTATTCCACATAAACCATTTGTCGGCATCATCCACACGGAAAACTTTATATGTATACATCTCTATTGCAGAATCCATAGGCGGCGCAACCGACCACAAGGTCGTGCGGCCGTAAAAGGACGGAAAAGCGATTGTGCTGTCGGTCGGGTCGCACAGTACCGTGGTCTGTTTTTTGGCAATATCAAATGCGTTCAGTGCATTCATGCTGCCGTAATACACCACACCGTCCAACATGGCGGCACCGGTGATGTAGTGCGGCGACACCTCAACAAACTCCTCGGCGGCAATATTATACAGCCACAGACCGGTGCTTTCTTCCCCCGTGCACAGCAAATACCCGTTTCGATAATCCATGGGAGTGACACTCTTTTCGGAAAACTTCTCCGGCAAATTGAATGTGCGCACTTTAAGTCCACCGTATGTATGAAGAACTAATGTATTGTCCCTGCAGTAGCACAGCAACGCATTATTCCCGAGAGTCCGGTAGCTCAGTACATTTGTCACCACCGGCTCTTGATCGGTTACGTTATTGATCGCCTCGACATCCACCACACGATACAACAGCTTGTCGTGCAACACAAACATCGTGCCGTTTTGCGCTTTTTGAATGTTACCAAAACTTGAAAATGTCGTTTCGCCACTTTCGGCTGCGGTAAGTGCTTTCAAAAACGCCGCTTTGTCGGCCGCCGCATTCTCGGTGGATTCGCCGTGAGTGGTCGTGGTGGAGGTCGTATTGGGATTAGGTGTTTTTTCATCGCCACAACCATAAAGAAGCAGCATAAATGTGAAAGTTACTAAAACTGCAATTGTTCTCATATAGCACCTCCCGTTTCCAGCCATATCTTTGGATCAATCCATAGTTGATTTCGGCAAAGACGATAATATGCGGCATCTCCGGTTAAATTCGCAGGAAAATTCCCTGCCACACCCAAATGTAAATGTGCACCATGACTATTCCCGGTATTTCCAACATACCCTATGACACTGTCTTGATACACATAATTCCCAACAACAACCGTGGACTCCGCTTGCATATGTGCATACAGGGCGACATGATTGTTTCCATAACGAATCCCCACATAGTACCCATACGAGGCAGTAGTAGAACCGCCTTTGAAAATTACTTTTCCCATACCAGAAGCCTTTATTGGCGTACCTTCACTGACGCCATTTATATCCTGACCGCGGTGAATACCATTGTGTACTGAACAAGTACAACCAAAACCATCAGCAAGCCGGCCGCCTTCTACAGGAAAAGACATGTTTCGATATGTAATCACAAGGCACACTCTATTTGCACCACATTCAGTGCTTTCGAAAGTATGGCTGATAACATTTTCGCCTTGGTATACTTTAAACATAAGCCCTTTGGTCGCAGTTCCAACATTAGCGCCTTCCGGACTGTGTATCCAATCGCGTATAGCCGATCCTATATCGAAATTATACCAATTTCCAGATCCTGTGGTTTGCCCAATTGCAGGAAAACCAACTCCCCCACCTACACCGCGGGTGGCTACAAACGTGCCCTCACCGGTAAATTCGTCTATCGTTGCAGTTGCACCATTATTAGCGCTATAAGTTTCTTCCCAATCACTTAAATAAGTATAACCGTCTACCCATCCCTGTGCTGTTATATCAGTAATGTCATGCAGCCAAAGGTTAGCTGCGGTAATCGTTCCACGACCACCAAGAAAGTTTAGATTACTGTTTGTATTTGTTGGGTCATCTAAACCGGGAAAACCAATTACAAATCTTGATTCAGAGGTCCTTTGATCTGTAACGAAACGTTGTGCATACAGATCACCTTCACCATCGCGAAACACCGTTCCGCTTGAATAGTCGTTATTCCCAGAATACATTAGTGACATATCTTTAATTTTCTTTTCTGCGCTTCCTTCATTGTTGATGATAACTTCCAAAGAAGTAGTTACCGCAGAAGATGAGGCAGAACTTGTGAATATATCGCCAATTACAACAACGAGAGACCAATAATTTTTCTCTAATGCACGCAGCTCGTAACGACAATTTGCAATTTTATTAGAAGAACAAAATACAGATAATCCCGAAATTTGTCCCACTATTCTTTGAGATAAGGAATCCTTAATGTGTATGTAATCGCCTCGTTGGGACAACACCAACTCTAAATCAGCAGTATGGATTATAAATTCATAATTTTCTTTTTCGGGTGCTTGACTAAATGTAAACTGATTGACAAACCCATTAAATGTAGGTATCGCTCGCAATTCAGTTTGTTCATTAAAAACGTTTGAATAGGAGACACAATTCTCGTTGGAAGAACTCAAAGCAGCTACACTTTTTTTGGATCCCGCCGATTCAAAGGCGGGATAAAGTGTTAAATTATAATTTTGAAACTCCAATCGTATTCCAGATTCAGAAGAAATCTGCTTTGGGAAATATGTTCTTATATCATTTTCTCTATTCACATATTGAAAATTCCTTCCGTAATCACTTTTTTCATTTAAAACAGTAAGCGTGTTACTTTTATCTTTAACTTCTCCGTTTTCATTTATATATTTTACATTTTCCCCAAAAACGTATAAGGTTTCTGTACCATCACTGTTTTCAAAAAGCAGCGTATCAAGTCCATCCTCTTTTTCTGCCAATCTTTTAATATGTTGTGCATCTTTCGCAGTTTCCAATGAGATAACTTCCGGAAGAACCATTTTCCCCGCAGAAACTGTTTGCACAGTCCTTTCACTATTTTCTGCAAAAGCGAAAATCCCCACGGGCATTGCGAGTAGAATGGCCAAACAAACAATATATGCAAAAAATTTTTTCATAAACTTTCTCCTTTCTGTTGTTACTTGATACATTTACTATTAATCAATAAAAAGAATGAATTAACTACAGCAGGGTACTAACTAAAAGAGGAAGAAAAACAAGTTTTATAACTTCATTGGAATCACCGCTTTCATTTATTTGCTATTTTTCCAACCAAACTATATCATAATTTTAAACAAATTTCAATATATTTATAACAGTCTTTAATTATTTTGTTCAAATCGACGATAAAAAGGGCTAATGTCGTGGACATCGGCCTCTGTTTTTCTGTATCGGTACCACATTTTTTAACGTGTTTCGAGATTCTTATTTCAGAGCCTCTTCCACAGCCACGGCACAAGCCACGGTGGCACCGACCATCGGGTTGTTACCCATGCCGATGAGACCCATCATCTCCACGTGCGCGGGCACGGAGGAGGAACCGGCGAACTGTGCGTCGGAGTGCATACGGCCCATGGTGTCGGTCAGACCGTAGGAGGAGGGGCCGGCCGCCATGTTATCCGGGTGCAGCGTGCGGCCCGTGCCGCCGCCGGAGGCCACGGAGAAATACTTCTTGCCGTTTTCGACCGTCCACTTCTTGTAGGTGCCGGCCACGGGATGCTGGAAGCGGGTGGGGTTGGTGGAGTTACCGGTGATGGAAACGCCCACGTTTTCGAGCTTCATGATCGCCACGCCCTCGGGCACGTTGTCGGCGCCGTAGCACTTGACATCGGCGCGGGGGCCCTTGGAGAAGGCCTTGGTCTCCACGACGGTGACTTCCTCGGCATAGGGATCGAACTTGGTCTCCACATAGGTGAAGCCGTTAATGCGGCTGATGATATAGGCGGCATCCTTGCCCAGACCGTTGAGGATGACGCGCAGGGGCTGCCGGCGCACCTTGTTCGCGTTCAGCGCGATCTTGATGGCGCCCTCGGCGGCGGCGAAGGACTCGTGACCGGCGAGGAAGCAGAAGCACTCGGTCTCCTCGGAGAGGAGCATTTTGCCCAGATTGCCGTGGCCCAGACCGACCTTGCGGTTTTCGGCGACGGAGCCGGGGATGCAGAAGGACTGCAGACCGATACCGATGTTGGCGGCGGCGGTGGCGGCGGACTTGTCGCCGGTGCGCTCGGCCTCTTTCAGCGCGATCGCGGAGCCGACGGTGTAGGCCCACTTGGCATTTTCAAAGCAGATGGGCTGGGTCTCCTGCACGGTGGTGTAGGGGTCGATGCCGTACTTTGCGCAGATCTCCTTGCATTCGTCGACAGAGGAGATGCCGTATTCTTTCAGAACGCCGAGGATCTTGGCCTCGCGTCTCTCATACCCTTCAAACTGTGCCATCTCGCATTCCCTCCTCAGTCTTTGCGCGGGTCAATGAACTTGACCGCGCCGTCTTCCGCCGTGAAGCGGCCATAGTGACCGAGCGACTTCTCATACGCTTCGTTCGGCTCCATACCCTTCTTGATGAAGTCGGTCATCTTGCCCAGCGACACGAACTCATAGCCGATCACTTCATCGTTCTCGTCCAGCGCCATCTTGGTGCAGTAGCCCTCGGTCATTTCGAGGTAACGCACGCCCTTCTTCTTGGTGCCGTACATGGTGCCGACCATGGAGCGGTAGCCCTTACCGAGGTCTTCCATACCGGCGCCGATGACCAGGCCGTCGTCCGAGAAAGCGGACTGGCTGCGGCCGTAGACGATCTGCAAAAACAGCTCGCGCATGGCGGTGTTGATAGCGTCGCACACCAGGTCGGTGTTCAGCGCCTCGAGCACGGTCTTGCCGGGCAGGATCTCGGCCGCCATAGCGGCGGAGTGGGTCATACCGGAGCAGCCGATCGTCTCGACCAGCGCCTCTTCAATGATACCGTTTTTCACGTTCAGCGAGAGCTTGCAGGCGCCCTGCTGCGGGGCGCACCAGCCCACACCGTGGGTATACGCGGAGATATCGGTGATCTCCTTCGCCTCGATCCACTTGCCTTCCTCCGGAATGGGGGCGGGGCCGTGGTGCGGGCCTTTTTTCACAACACACATCTGTTCCACTTCATGGGAATAATTCATGCAAAGGAACTCCTTTCGATTTGAATCCGGCGTGTCCGAACGCCAACAGGTTTATTATAACGAATTATTTCCGTTTGTGCAAGGGCTTTATACAAGGAATTTGAATTTTTTGCCATGACCGGTCAAAAAAATGTCTCTCTGCCGCCCGGCAGAGAGACTTTCCCTTGTTCACATTTTGTCGATGGCGGCCATCGCCGCGGCAAACAGCTCGCGCAGACGGTCGCGTTGGGCGCCCAGATACAGCCAGCCGAACAGCGCCTCCAGCCCGGTGGCGCGGTGATATTCGGGCGAGTTGCGGGTGGTGTGGGCGTTGCGCCCGCGGCGGAAGACCGCCTCCTCCTGCTCGGTCAGCAGGGGGAGCAGCGCCTCCACGGCGGCCGCCTGCGCCTCGGCGCGCACCAGATCGACGGATGCCTTGTGCAGGGTGCCCACCGGGCGGTTGGCCTCGCAGGCCAGGTGCTCACGCACCATCAGGCCGTAGACGCCGTCCCCCACGAAGGCGAGGGTCAGCGGGCTGAGCGCGGCCGGATCCACCTCTTCGGCCAGCAGACGCGGTGTGTCCATTCCCGATCCCTCCGTCAGTTCACGAATTCAAAGTCGAAATCATACAGGCTCACGGTGTCGCCCTCCTGCACGCCCGCTTCACGCAGGGCGTCGATCACGCCGGAGGATTGCAGCACCCGCTGGAAATACTGCAGGCTCTCGTAATCGTCGATGTCGATGGTGCGCAGTACCGGCAGCAGCCAGTCCGCCTCCACGAAATAGACGCCGTCGTGCACCTCGATGACGGGACGGCGGTCGGTCTGCACCTCCACGGGCGCGGGCGCCTCCGGCTCGAACGCACGGATGGGCGGCAGGGTGGCCAATTGCTCGGCGCAGGCCTTGACCAGTTCGTCGGTGCCGTGCGCGATCGCCGCCATGAGGGGGAAAAACCGATAACCGCGGCGTTCCACCTCGGCGGCAAAGGCCGCCACGGCCTCGTCGCTCGTCAGATCGCACTTGTTGCCGGCCACCAGCATGGGCAGCTCGGCCAGCGCGGGGTTGAACTCCCGCAGTTCGCGGTTGATAGTGTCGAAATCGGCCAGCGGGTCACGTCCCTCGCTGCCCGCCACGTCCACCACGTGTACCAGCAGGCGGCAGCGCTCGACATGGCGCAGAAAATCATGGCCGAGCCCCACGCCCTCGCTGGCGCCCTCGATGATGCCGGGGATGTCGGCCATCACGAAGGAGGTGCCCTGTGCCACCCGCACCACCCCCAACACGGGGGACAGGGTGGTGAAATGATAGTCCGCGATGGCGGGCTTCGCCTCGCTGACCACCGAAATAAGGGTGGATTTGCCCACATTGGGGAAGGCGACCAGACCCACGTCCGCGAGCAGCTTGAGTTCCAGCCGCAATTCCCACTCCTCGCCCGGCACGCCGGGCTTGGCAAAGCGCGGTGCCTGCCGCGTGGGGGTGGCAAAATGCTGGTTGCCCCAGCCGCCCTTGCCGCCGTGTGCCGCGATGAACGGCTCGTCGGACGACATATCCGCCATCAGGCGGCCGGTGGCGTTATCGAAGATCAGCGTGCCGCGGGGCACACGGATGACCAGATCGGCCCCCGCCCTGCCGAAGCAGCGCTTGGCGCCGCCGGGCTGCCCGTTTTCGGCCGCATACTTGCGCTTGTAGCGGAAGTCCGCCAACGTGTTGCAGTTGTCCTCCGCCATGAACACGATGTTGCCGCCGTGCCCGCCGTCCCCGCCGTCGGGGCCGCCGGACGCGACGTATTTTTCGCGGTGGAACGACACCGCACCGTTGCCGCCGTTACCGGCGCGCACGGAAATGACTGCCTTGTCGATGAACATGGAGGGCCTCCTTTGAAAAAAATGGGGGCAGACCTGCGGTCTACCCCCGTTTGTGCGTGTGAACTTACTGCTCGACCGCGTAAACGCTGACGCGCTTGCGATCCTTGCCGACGCGCTCGAAACGCACGGTACCGTCCGCCGTGGCGAACAGGGTGTCATCGGAACCGATGCCCACGTTGGTGCCGGGATGGATGTGGGTGCCGCGCTGACGCACGAGGATGTTGCCCGCGAGGACGAACTGGCCGTCCGCGCGCTTCACACCAAGACGCTTGGACTCGGAGTCACGGCCGTTCTTGGTGGAGCCAACGCCCTTTTTATGAGCAAAAAGTTGAATGTTGAGGTTCAGCATAACATGTGACCTTCCTTTCATGATGATCCGGCCGGCATCACAGCGACACCGTGCCGAGCTGTATTTTTTCCGGGTATTGCCGCCGCAGCGCTTCGACGTGCTGCTGCAGCCCCCGCAGGATCTCCCCGCACCGGTCGAGATCGCACTCGGCCACCGAGAGGAGAAGATAACCGTCCCGCATCCGGGTGACGGCGTGACAGCCGCACACGTCGGTGACGGTGTTGGCGGCCAGCAGAGCCGCCGAGGAAAGCGCCGCGCACACGATATCGGTGCCCCATTCCCCGCCGGCGTGACCGCAGATGCGAAAACCGCACAGCCGGTCACCGCGGGAGAGCATCGTGACGCGTACCATTTTACGCCTCAGCCGTCTCAGCGACTTCCGCTTCCGCCTTCGCGCGGGGAGCGCGGGCGTGGATGGCACCGATCTGCACCTTGGTGTAGGGCTGACGGTGACCCTTGCGGCGCATAACGCCCTTCTTGGGCTTATAGGTCAGAATGTTGATCTTCTTGCCCTTGCCGTTCTTCAGCACGGTGGCCTCCACGCTGGCGCCCTTGATGTAGGGAGCGCCGACCTTCAGCTCTTTGTCGTTGTGAAGAGCGACGACCTGGTCGAACTTGACCTCGTCGTTTTCCGCGGCTTCCAGTTTTTCGATGAACACGATGTCACCGGTGTTCACCTTGTACTGCTTGCCGCCGGTTTCGATAATTGCGTACATAGATTTCCCTGCTTTCTTCAGTCTCGCTGTTGCGGGCGGTGCTGGGCACACTTAATAAGCCCGTTCCATGCGGCACCTGCCAGTATATCACGGAGAAAAGCCGTTGTCAAGCGGTTTTTTCGAAATTTTTCAAAAGAAAACGAAACAGGGCAGTCGGCTCTGCGGCCGACTGCCCTGTCGTGCTTGTCTTATTCCGTTTGTATGTTCCCTTATGGGATCATTCGTCGGCAGCGGGAGCGCTCACCGGGCAGGTATCCGCACAGGCACCGCACTCAATGCAGGTGTCCGCGTCGATTTCGTACTTACCGTCGCCCTCGGAGATCGCGGAAACGGGGCACGCCTCGGCGCAAGCGCCGCAGCTGATGCAAGCATCACTGATTTTGTAAGCCATAATGTCAGCACCTCCTTACCATTGGCTGTGTACTATCATATCATATTTGCGGAAAAATGCAAGGAATTTTTTTGGAAAACGCAAAATTCTCCCGGATTCACCTTTTTTTCGACCCGCTTTTTCGAAAAAACATCTTGCTTTTTTGCGCGGTACAGTATATAATATGCGTGTTGCCATGCCGGAATGATGGAATTGGCAGACGTGCGGGACTCAAAATCCCGTGGTGGCAACACCGTGCGGGTTCGACCCCCGCTTCCGGCACCAAAACAGCCGTACCCCACCGGGGTGCGGCTGTTTTTTTGTGTCTGCGGTGGGAGAACCCGCCTAATGTTTTTCGGCAAAATCACGTCCGTTTCGTGATGCCACGCCGCCCCCGAAAAACATTTCGGAGAAACGGCCTGCCGTTTCTCCACTCGACCCCCGCTTCCGGCACCAACAAAAAGCGGCAAAATTCTGTTGAATTTTGCCGCTTTTTGAATGAAGTCGCCCCGTTGGGACTAATGAAAAATGAAGACGCATGCACTTGCAAAGCAAGTGCGCTAATGAAGAAATTGAAATGAGAGAATAAGAGAAAGCGGGCGACTTCGCTTCATTAGGTGCGAAGCACCGTCTTCATGGCGGCAACGCCGCCGCTTCATGTTTGCGGCGCATTTATGCGCACGCAAACGCTTCATTCAATTGTGCTATTTCGTAGTAAAAGCACAAAAAGGCACCTGCAGTAGCGGGTGCCTTTTTCATGTCCGCAGAGTAAAACCGGGCGGTCACGGGGTTTCCGTGTCCGGCCGGCTGCATTTAATGGAAAGAAAATCACGCTTTCGGAAACTCGGCAATCTTTTTAGCATAGAGTTGCAGGATCAGCCGCGCGTCGGTGGAATCGACCTTGCCGTCGGCATTGACATCCGCCGCGGCGGTGTTCAGGTCGCTCTCGCCGATCTTCTTCGCGTAATACTGCAGGATGGGACGCGCATCGGTGGAGGCGATCTTCTCGTCGCCGTTCACGTCGCCGTAAAGGTGGAGCTCGGCATTTTGGACGGTATCGCCGTTTACAATTACGGGGTATTCACAGGTGGCGTGTTTTGCTTTGGAAACGCGCATCGTATAGGCTCCCGCTAACACATCGGCAATCGCAAAATCCTGTGTGATCTTTCCGGTCCCGCTTGCTGCCGCAATGGTAGTTGAATACTTCACAATACCGTCTTGAGTGAGCGACACGGTCGTTGTGTCATCAGGATTAAAACTTGTAATCTGTCCGCTGACCGTCGCGCTGACTGCGGGATCTGTAAGGACAATATCTCCACCGTTGGGAACCGCACTGAAATATACCATTCCGCCTCTGACCTCAGAATCAACTGGCGCTTTGTTTTGCGTAACATTTGCCCCGGACCAACCTGACGGAAGCGGCACACGCACAGAAAGAGGATATTGGTACTTACATACATTGTCGGCAATGGAATGCGTCAATGTGTAAGCTGCACTGCTGCTGTCGCTGTACTTGATGGCTAATGTCGACGCGTCCCTTTCTTTCACATACATTGCCGCATTACACATGGATGTGACCCAAATTCTATTTTGGTGTGCCCAGGCAAGCGCGTCCTTAATGGCTTCAAAATCTGTCGGGGAATAGGTGGCATTACCGTTCGTCTTTCCGGCCAATCCGTGGGTTAAAAATGTTACCCAACCGCCGATATGGATAGCTGCCTGCATTTTTGCCGTGAAATCGTTGGTGGTTTCGACACTGCCTTCACTTCCTGTCATAAAGGAAGGGACCCTGCACCAATCTGTAGGTCCGTGAACACCCATGATATCCTCAACGCCTGCCCAGGAGCCCTGACCGATACGGCCGGCAATATAATTTTGAGTTACCGCAGAAACATTAGGCACATTACAGTTCGGATAAGCAACGGTTAAACAGGATTTTCCGATATTCTCTTCGATATTCCTTTTAGAAGATGCTTCTTCACCGGACATATTTTGACTGTGTGTATCACTATGGCTTCCGATTTCATGACCATTTGCGGCCAAGCCGGCAAAGCCGGTCCAATTCGGCTTCCAACTTGTAACCAGATAGAAAGTTGCCTTGTAACCGTAGGCATCAAAAGCCGGGGCAACATCGGTAATATGACACGGTGCACCATCATCGAATGTAAAAGTTGCCGCTGCGGTGCACCAGCCTTCCCAAGTGGCAATTTCCGGTTGATAGAGTCCGGAAGTTGCATTGGCGCTTAAAACGGATACCGATGCAATGAAAAGGCTTAATACTGCAACCATTGATAAAATTTTCAGAAAGCCTTTTTTCGTCTTAAACATAACAGCACCCCCAAAAATGATATTTCATAAAACTTTTTCTCTTATGTCAACTGCCACAAGGGCGATCTGAAACCGAACAGTTTTCTGCAGCATAATCCTCATTATGCTGCATATCCTATCTTAACAATACGACCAGGGTACAAATATACATAAATATCATAGCATAACAAACGCAAAAAATCAAGCGGTTTGCTCAAAAAACACGAAAATCCGAGGATCTGTCTCATTTGGACGGAACGGTGTCCCCGCGAAAGCGGCGCAAAACAAAGGAAAGCGGTGCGATCCATACGGATCGCACCGCTTTCTGCATAGGACAGTTCTTCAGAGCGCCGCCGTATGGACGCAGTCTCCGAAAAGAAATTAAAACTCACTGATCTTCTTCGCGTAAAGTTGCAGAATGAGGCGCGCGTCGGTGGAGTCGACCTTGCCGTCGGCGTTCACATCCGCCACGGCGGTGTTCAGATCGCTCTCGCCGATCTTCTTCGCGTAATACTGCAGAATGAGACGCGCATCGGTGGAGTCGATCTTCTCGTCGCCGTTCACGTCACCGAGGGTACCGGCGGCGGCTCTCTGCGCGGCAAACATATAGTCGCACTTCACGATGGTGCGGGCAGCATCCTCCTCGTCGGCCGGGGTATCGGCCAGCGCGTTGAGGGAGACCTGCTTGAGATACATCCGCTCATCCTGGAACTCCTCCGGGAAATCGAGCACGGCGCTCTCGGCCAGTTCGTTGTATTCGTCGTCCATCAGCACGACACGGCAGGTCTTGTGCGCGCCGTCGCGGAAATCCAGTTCCAGCGCCACGCGATACCACTCGTCGGTCTCGAATTCGGCGATCTGGGTACCGTCCGTCATGACCTTGCCGTCTTCGGTGAAGGTGAGCGGCACGAACGAATCGTTATCGTTATCATAGAGCATGAGCATCACGCGGGTGCCGCCGTTCTTGTGGAACATGGCCATGTTCAGGCGGGTCTCGAGGTGATAGAGAGCGTCCTCGCCGCACTTGAGCGACAGATTGGCGTTGGCGATGCCCACACCGGTGTTGGTGCCCATGTTCAGCGTGGCCATACCGCTCTTGAAGGAGACGGTGGCATTCCCGCCGACGATCCCCTTGAAGGAGATCTTGTCGGAATCGGAGAAAGCGTCGGTGAAGCGGAGAATGTCGCCTTCGGCGAACTGCGCATTGGTGGGCGCATCCCAAAATTCCACCCGAACTGCCACATTGTCGAACCGACCGGCCTCGGCCGCATCCGCCAGATCGACGTAGGCCACGCCGCCGTTGACGAAGACCTTGTCCGCACCGTCGCTGGCCAGCGTGGTGACCGCCGTTTTGAAGAAGGCGTTGACCATATTGAGGACGCCCTCGCCGGTGATGTTGGCGACCTGCACGCTGCTGATATAGGGGTGGCAGGCCATGCCGTAGAGGTTCAGCGTGCCGTTTTCGACCCGGAACTGCTGGGTGCAGTTGGCCCACACGATGCTGGAGACCATGTCGACCTTGCCGGTGTAATCGGCGCCCAGATGCACGCCGTACATGGGATACTGCAGCGTGTCGCCGATCTGGTTGAAGGTGGTGAGCTGGGTGTTGACAAAGCGGATATCCTCCGCCGCCAGCACGTCGATGTCGATGGTGCTGTAGTCCACACCGTGGCCGACGACCTTCGCCGAAGCGGCACCGGTCTCCTCCGCCACGAAGCGCAGGCCGGCATAGCCGGAATAGTTGAAGTTGTTATAGAGCAGTTCGTTTTCCACATCGCCGACAAGGCAGACGACCATGTCATCGTGGTTGTTGAACTGTGCCTGCATGATATCCTCAAAGGCGCTCTGCTCCATGGGCAGGCTGTTCCAGCCGTAGAGCGACTCCTGCAGCACGGTGATGTAGTTGAACTGATAGTTGCGGATGATGCCGTTTTCGGCGCCCTTGCCCACCTTCAGCTCGTTGTGGAAGCAGACACCGGAGAGATAATCGACATAGTGGTTATCGCAGCGGTAGGTCATGAGGTCGAGGCCGTCCCAGCCGTTGCGCAGCGCGACGTTGATGACATAGATGTCCGCACCGCGGCCCTGCATGGCATAGGGATAGGGCGTGAACGAATGATCCTTGGTGAAGGCCGCGTTGTGATACTGCTCGGGATAGTTGAAGACGAGGCCGCGGATACCGCTCTTCGCTTCAAGGATGACGGAGGGATCGCCGTCGGCCGGTGCGCAGACATCCAGCACCGTGCCGGCGTTATAGGGCAGACGGCCGATATCGCAGGCGCCGCGCAGTTCCACGCCGGAGGGCACCGTGACCGAGCCGTTCAGCCGGTAGTGGCCGGCGGGCAGATAGAGGACACCGCCGTCCTTTGCCATGGCGGTGAGAGCCGCCTGCAGATCCGCCGTCACATCGGTGCCGTCGGTCTTGAGCGAGGCGACCACCACATGAGAGGCGTTCGCCGGCTTGTGGCCGACCGCCTTTGCCTCCTCGGGGGTGATGCGGGGGATATCCGGCACCTCGGCCGCGGCATCGTCGATGACTGTCGGGCACAGGCCGTAGTTATCGATCGTGATCGGTGCGCCGGTCTGATCGGCGTTGCCCACGAAGGAGCCGCCCAGCGCGCCGTAATCCAGCGTGACCTGCGGTGCCGCCGTCCCGAACACGTTGTTGGTCATGGTGCACCAGCCGTCCTCCATGATGACATCGCCGGAATGGATGGTGGTGGACATGAGCATCAGGGTGGTCTTCTGCTGGATGCGGATAGCCGCGTTGGTCGCGGTGATCTCTACATCGGTGACGTTCAGTTCGGAATTGGTGTAAAGGATCTGCTTGCCGTCGGGGTTATTCAGCGGGGTGCCCACCCAGATGCCGTTTTCGCAGTTGCGGATGACGGAGGAGGTGAGCATCTCACCGAACTCCGAGATACCGGCGGCGAACAGGCCGGTCTGGCAATCCTCCAGCAGGAGGTTCAGGCACTGGCCGTTGGGATAGCGGTCGGTGGTGATCTCGGACAGGGTGAACATCACGCCGGCCTGATACCCCTTCACGGTGCAGCAGGTGATATACGACCAGTCGATGCGGCGCAGCACGATGCCGGCGGCATTATAGTAAAGCCAGTTCTTCAGCGCGTCCAGATCCTCGCCGGCCGGCGCGCCGGAAAGCCCGGACTGTGCCCAGTAGTCGGCGGAGAAATTCACGTTCTCCACGCGCATGATATCGCCCACGCCGTCGAGATTCAGGCCGACGGAAAGGGGCGTGCCGTAGATGTTCGCCACGTTCGGGCAGGCAATGGAGGTGCCGCCCGCCACCGTGACGATGCCCTTGTAGGAATTGATGAGGGTGATGTTTTCCGCATGGGTGGAGGTATTGAGCTGCACGGTGGCCGGATACTTGACGGGGTTTTTGAAATCCGTCTGCTCCGGATACCAGAAGGTCAGCCCGCGGATGAGGCTGTCGCGGCTCATGGTGACGAAGGCGTTGCCCTTATCGTCACCGGCGCCGCAGTCCGCGTGCACCTTCAGCACGGTGCCGCCCGCCTTCATGTTCTGCTCGGGGCTGTACCATTCGCCGTAAAGCGAGGTGCCGGTGGGCACGATGATGTCGCTGTAGCAGTCATATTCGCCCGCGGGGAGGAACAGCGCGCCGCCGCCCACGGCGGAGAGGCCGTCCAGCAGACTGTTGATGACCAGCGCCCAGTCAGTCACCTTCAGGCTGTGCGCCTTCACATACTCGGCCGCGTTGTAGCCGGCCACGATGACGTCATCGTCCACATAGCCGTCCGCGATCACCATATACTGCCAGTCGGGAGCCTCGGGCGAGAAGGTGCCGTCACCGATAGGGTCATCTGTCAGCGAGGGAGCCGCCACGGTGAGGTTGACGAACCGTACGTTGCAGATCTTCACGGTGCAGGACTGCCCCACGTAGGCATCCAGTTTGTTCATATACAGACGCATGAAATTGATGTTCTTGGGGTTCAGCTTATTGGAGCCGTCATACGGGCAGTCCCACCCCATATCGGCCAGGTCGATGACGCAGCGGGTCCAGCTGTCCTTCGCCCATTTGACCACATCACCGACGGCGTTGTTCTTTTCCTGGATATCGCACACGCCGCTGGAGGTGATCTCCAGCTGGCCGCCGTTCTTTTTGCCCAAAATGGCGCTGACCAGTTCCTCGTCACCCGAGATGAACAGGTCCATGGAAAGGCCGATCTTGCCCCGCGACACGGTGGTGCCGTTTTCGGGGTAGCCGTAAGGCGTCAGATCGATCGGATCGAATTTGACGGCGTTGTTGAGAAAATCGCCGCCACCCACGGTACGCTTGCCGGAGACTTTGAAGGGGATCTCGGCGATCACATATTCGCCCCCCGCCGAAGCCGCCGGTGCCGCCATCCCCAATACGGGGAGCAGCAGACAAATGCACAAAAGCACGCTGAGAAACTGTTTGACCTTCATACGATCATTCCTTCCGCTGAAAAATGAGAACATCCCGTATAATAAAATATCATCTTCCGTGTCAAGTGTCAATCTCTTCGGCATCGGCGTATTCACTGAAAATCGCAACCGGTTTTTGTGCAAAAAAATGCCGTCCGCTTTTAAAACGGACGGCATTTTTTATTTGATCTCCTGTTCTTTTTCGTCGAACAGATCGCTGTCAAAAAACTCTCTCACGGTGATCTCCAGCCCATCGCAGATCTTCTTTATGGAAACCACGCCGGGATTCTTGCTTTTGGTGTTCAGCATGCTGTAAATGGTGGAAGGTGCCACGCCGGATATGTTAGCTAAGGCGTTGACTGCTATATTTTTACTTTGACACAGTTCGATGATC
>JAZRVU010000014.1:0-8109 GCA_045599305.1 Acutalibacteraceae bacterium
TCATCTGAAATATGCGGTTTTCAGATGCGCAGCAGTTTTGAATGAGATAGGATCGAGCGAAAACGCCGCTGACAAAGCCGCAGACATACGGCCGTATTTCAAGGCTTTTCAGCAAGTTTGCGCCGATCATAGCCATTCAAAACCGGTTTTCTCCCTTTGTGAAGGCACCCAAGCGCTGCCCGTTCGTTTCTGCGAACTTATTTATCCTGCATACCAAAGCGCTTCTTAAAACGGTCAACGCGCCCGCCGGTATCGACCAGCTTCTGCTTGCCGGTGAAGAAGGGGTGGCACTTGGAGCAAATCTCAACACGGATGTTTTCCTTGGTGGAACCGGTCGCGATCACTTCGCCGCAAGCGCACGTAATGGTGGTCTGCTTGTAGTTCGGATGGATGGACTCTTTCATTTCGCTCATTCCTTTCGAAAGTATGGGACTGTTTTGGATGCATGGGAAGCCATGCGCAGTCCTTAACAAGGGTACTATATCACACCGGGATGCAAATTGCAAGTGTTTTTTTACGATTTTGCCGAATTATTTTTGGCAAAGAAGGTCGCGGCCACGCCGACGGCGCCGAGCTCCGCCCACAAAAGGGACATGCCGACACGAACGCCCACCGCCACCGAAACAGCAGGGCAAACAGGCCGGCGATCTACAGCACGGGATGACCGACGAACGGAAAGACAGCAGCCACCGCCCCGATGGACAGGGCTTTGCGATTTTCGGATTTCAAATCCCCCGCTCCCTTTCTTTTCGCCTGCAAAGCCGTCACAGCTTGTGCCGGATGATCTTGCCGCTGATGGTCTTGGGCAGTTCGGCCTTGAACTCCACGATACGCGGATATTTATACGGCGCGGTGTGCTGCTTGACATAGGTCTGGATCTCTTTCTTGAGTTCCTCTGTCCCCTCTGTCCCCTTCGTCAGCACGATGCTCGCCTTGACCACCTGCCCGCGGATCTCGTCGGGGGCGGCGGAGACGCCGCATTCCAGCACATAGGGCAGTTCCATGATGACACTTTCGATCTCGAAGGGCCCGATGCGGTAGCCGGAGGACTTGATGACATCGTCCGCACGGCCGACGTACCAATAAAAGCCGTCCTCGTCCCGCCACGCGAGGTCACGGGTGTGGTAGAGGCCGTCGTGCCAGACGGCCGCGGTGGTCTCGGGATCACGGTAGTAGCCGTTGAACAGGCCGCAGGGCTTGCGGCGGTCGGTGCGGATGACGATCTCGCCCGTCTCACCCACGCCCACCGGCTCGCCGTCCGGCGAGACCAGTTCCACCTCGAAGCCGGGCACCGGCTGTCCCATGGAGCCGAGCTTGTGCGGGCGGCCGAGCAGGTTGCCGATGGTCAGAGTGGTCTCGGTCTGGCCGAAGCCCTCCATCAGCCGCAGGCCGGTGGCCTCCTCGAACCGGCGGAACACCTCCGGATTGAGTGCCTCGCCCGCGGTGGTGGCGCGCTGTACCGAACTGAGATCATAGCCGGAGAGATCCTGCTTGATCATCATGCGGTACATGGTGGGCGGCGCACAGAAGGTGGTGATTTGATATTGGGCGAAGAGCGGCAGGATATCCGCCGCGTCAAAGCGCTCGAAATCATAGACGAACACCGCGCCCTCCGACATCCACTGGCCGTAGAGTTTGCCCCAGAGCGCCTTGCCCCAGCCGGTCTCGGAGATGGTGAAATGCAGCCCGCCGGAGCGGACGCAGTGCCAGTAGCGCGCGGTGACGAAATGGCCGAGCGCATACTTGTAATTATGCGTGGCGATCTTGGGCACGCCGGTGGTGCCGGAGGTGAAGAACATGAGCATGGGGTCTTCGCCGCAGGGAGCATCCTGTGTCCGCTCGAAGCGGCCGCTGAACAGCGGGTATTCGGCGTCAAAATCGTGCCAGCCCTCCCGGCTGCCGCCCGCCAGCACCTTGACGGCGAGTTCCGGGCAACCGACGGCCGCCGCATCCACCATATCGGCGGTGTGGCCGTGGGCGGTGCAGACGATGGCGGACACCCCCGCCGCGGCAAAGCGGTATTCGAAATCGTGCTTTTGCAGCATATCGGTGGCGGGGATGGCGATGGCACCCAGCTTGTGCAGTGCCAGAATGGCAAACCAGAACTGGTATTGCCGGCGCAGCACCAGCATCACGCGGTCACCCTTTTTGATGCCGAGCGATTTGAAATAGTTGGCACACTGCGAGGAAGCGCGCTTGACGTCCCCGAAGGTGAAGCGGTGCTCGTTCTTGTCCTTATCCAGATGGATCATGGCCAGACGGTCGGGATCACGGGCGGCAACGGCGTCCACCACATCAAAGGCGAAATTGAAGGCATCCTCATTTTCAAAGGCGAGGTCGGTCAGCACCCCGTTTTCGTCCTCGGTCACCTTGACGAACTTCTCGCACACCAGATTTTCCGAGCGGTTGGCGGAAACGATGCTGTCCCGCACCGTCTGCTCCTGCACCGACTCGCCCGGCAGCACCACCGCGCAGAACAGGCAGTCCTGCCCGTCCACGGCGATCATGCCGTGCGGGGTGGAACTGTTATAGTAGATGCTGTCGCCTTCGGAGAGCACTTCGGTGTGGTCACCGACCTGCACCTTCAGACGCCCCTTGAGCACGAGGTCGAACTCCTGCCCGCTGTGGGTGGTGAGGTGGATGGGGCGGTTCTGCAGTGCGGCGGAGTACTCATACCGCACCCAGTACGGCTCGGCCAGTTTGTTGCGGAAGAGCGGCGCGAGATTCTGGATCTCGATGCCCTCCTCACGGGCAGTCTGCTGCCCTTCCCCGCGGCGGGTGACGGTGTAGGAGGACAGATGGGCGCTGTCGCCCTCCAGCAGATCGGTGATGGAGAGGTTGAACGCCTGTGCGCATTTGTGGATGAAGGTGAAGGGCAGATCGGTCTGTCCTGCTTCATAACGCCGGTATTCGTCCAGCGTGACATCGGTCTCGACCGCCAGTTCCTGCTCCGAAAGGCCGGTGATCTCCCGCATTTCCCGAATGCGGCGCGCCACCTCCCGCAATTGGTCGGACGTTTTGCTGAATTCCATCTCGCTCCCCCGTTTCATGAAAAATAAAAAACCCGCCTCAAAGAAACCGTTCTTTGAGACGAGCGATCGTTCCCGATTACCCGCGGTACCACTCAAATTGCGCCAAAGGCGCCGCTCATGAGGCTCCAACAAGCCCTTGGCACTAACGCGGCCGTCACGGGACCCCCTACTCACCGGCAAAACGGCTTCGGGGTGTTCGGCTCGGAAGGGATGGGTGACATGGCACACGCGCTATCGGCTCGCAGCGACCGCCGACTCTCTTAAAACGAATGCACCGCACCGTCTTCGTCATCGCTTTTACATTTTAAACGATTGTAGCACAGGCGCCGCCGCTTGTCAATACCCCCGGTGCGAAAAAACACAAAAAAGTCCCGCACCGTCCGATGTGGGCGGTGCGGGACGAAAAAACGGGAAAACTTACACCACGCCCTGAGCGAGCATGGCATCGGCGACCTTCAGGAAGCCGGCGATGTTGGCACCCGCGATCAGGTCGCCCTTCATGCCGTATTCCTCGGCAGCCTCGACGGAAGCGCTGAAGATGTTGACCATGATCTGGTGCAGCTTCTCGTCCACTTCCTCGGCAGTCCAGCTGTAGCGCATGGAGTTCTGGCTCATTTCCAGACCGGAAACAGCCACGCCGCCGGCATTCACGGCCTTGGACGGCGCCACGACCACATTGTTCGCCTTGAAGAAAGCCACGGCATCGGCGGTGGTGGGCATGTTGGCCACTTCCACATAGAACTTGGTGCCGTTCTTCACGATGTTCTGCGCATCCTCGATGCGGACTTCGTTCTGGGTGGCGCAGGGCATGGCCACGTCCACCTTGACTTCCCACGGCTTGCGGCCGGCGAAGAAGGGCACGCCGAACTTATCGGCATAATCCTGCACCTTGTCGCGGCCGGAGGCACGCATCTCGAGCATGAAGTTGATCTTTTCCTTGGTGCTGATGCCGTTTTCGTCATAGACATAGCCGTCCGGGCCGGAGATGGTGAGCACCTTGCCGCCCAGTTCGGTGATCTTGGAGACAGCGCCCCACGCCACATTGCCGAAGCCGGAGATGGCGAAGGTCTTGCCCTTGATATCCTCACCGAAGGACTTGAGCAGCTCCACCGCATAATAGGTGGCGCCGTAGCCGGTGGCTTCGGGACGGATCAGGGAACCGCCGTAGGGACGGCCCTTGCCGGTGAGCACGCCGGTGAACTCGTCACGCAGACGCTTGTACTGGCCGAACAGGAAACCGATCTCGCGGGCACCCACACCGATATCGCCGGCGGGCACGTCGGTGTCGGGGCCGATGTACTTGGACAGCTCGGTCATGAAGCTCTGGCAGAAACGCATGACCTCCGCGTCGCTCTTGCCGCGGGGATCGAAGTCGGAACCGCCCTTGCCGCCGCCCATGGGCAGGCTGGTCAGGGTGTTCTTGAAGGTCTGCTCAAAGCCGAGGAACTTGATGATGGAAGAATTGACAGAGGGATGGAAACGCAGGCCACCCTTGTAAGGGCCGATGGCCGAGTTGAACTGCACGCGGTAGCCGCGGTTGACCTGCACGTTACCGGCATCGTCCACCCACGGGACACGGAACAGGATCTGGCGCTCCGGCTCCACCATACGCTCCAGCACGCCGCTGGTGATGTAGACGGGCTTCTTCTCCACCACGGGCTCCAGAGACTCCAGCACTTCGCTGACAGCCTGAATAAATTCCGGCTCGCCGGGATTGCGCTTTTCCACGCGCTCCAACAGCGAGATCAAATACGCGTTCTTCATAATGCGATTCCTCCTAAATAAAAATCATGTTCCGATTGTAGCACAATCCGCTGCGCTTTGCAATAGGCAAATCCGAAAAAAATACGGTTTTTTTGCAATTTCAAAATGTGAAACTTGCAAAATCGCAAAGACCTTGCAACTATTTTCCATTTATGTTATGATACCGTATGCAAGGGAGTGACAGACATGTATAACTATTCCATCATGGCTTTGGACACCGACCATCTCGACCGCATCGTGGAGGACATCGCCGCACAGTACCGTGACGGCGTGGCCGACTGCGCCCTCTTTTCGATGACGCTGGTGCCGGAGGGCTCGCCGGCGGTGGACAAGGCCGCCATCCTCGGTGAAAAATACGACCTGTTCCGTGACGCGCTGGCGGCACGGGGCTTTTCCTGCGGTATGCTGGTGCAGGCCTCCATCGGCCACGGCTACGCGCTCAACGACCCGTTCCCCTTTCAGCGGTATGTCAACCTGACCGACGGAAAAGAGGAATTTGTCTGCTGCCCCTACGATGAGGACTTTCGTGCCTTTTTCCGCGGGCAGATGCGTTCGCTTGCCCGGCACCGGCCGGCGCTCATCATGGTGGACGACGATCTGCGGCTGATGTTCCGCGGCGGCAAGGGCTGCGCCTGCCCGCGGCACATGGCGGAATTCAACCGCCGTGCGGGCACCGCGCTCACCCGCGAGGAACTGTGGGCGGCCATTCAGAAAAACGATGCCGAGGGGCGGCGGCTGGCCGTCATTTTTGCCGACACGCAGCGGGATTCGCTGGTGGGGGCCGCACGGGAATACCGTGCCGGTGTGGACGAGGTCGACCCCGCCATTCCGGGTGCCTACTGCACCGCCGGCGGCGAATTTGCCGCCGAGCTGGCACACGCGCTGTGCGGAAAGGGACATCCCGTCATCCTGCGGCTGAACAACGGCAACTACTCCCCCGCCGGTGCGCGGTACCTCTCCCTGCATATGCAGCGCGCGGCCTATCAGGCTGCAACTTTGAGTGAACCGGTGGACGTGCTGCTGGCCGAGACCGACACCTGCCCGCAAAACCGCTACAGTACCGGTGCGCAGTCGCTGCACAGCCACTTCACCGGCACCATTCTGGAGGGCGTGAACGGCGCCAAGCACTGGATCACGCGGCTGGCGGCCGACGAGCCGGCCAGCGGCCGTGCCTACCGCCGCATCCTGTCAAAGCACCACGGCTTTTATGAGGCGCTGGCGGCGCTGGTGCCGCAGGCCACGCCGCTGGGCTGCCGCATCCCCATGCCCTCCCGCTGGCTCACACCGCTTGATCCGTGCGAGCCATTCAATGCCTGGCCGACCTGCGTGCTGGAACGGCTGGGTCTGCCGCTCTATTTCTCCAAAACGCCCGGCGGTGCCGTGTTTTTGGACGACCATGCCGACGAGTCCTTCTCCGACGAGGAGATCGCCGCCATGCTGACGGGGCCGGTGTTTCTTTCGGGACAGGCGGCGGCGCATCTGGCCGCCCGCGGTTTCAAAGAGGATATCGGCGTGAAGGTGCGCCCTTGGACGGGCAAGCATCTGGCGGGCGAGCACCTCTTCGTAAACGGCAACTGCTGCAGCGCACAGGTGGGCGCCATGGAACTGATCCCCTGCTCCGATGCGGTGCGGGTGGAGTCGATGAACTACCATATCCCGGACGGCAAGACCCGGGTGCCGATGTGTCCCGGCGTGACGGTATTCGACAACCCGCGCGGCGGCCGGGTGACGGTCTTCTGCGGCACGCCGGACACGGAATTTCACTACACCACCGCCTTCTCTTTCCTCAACGAATCGCGCAAGCAGCAGATGATGACGCTGCTGCGGCAGGTGGGGCAGCTGCCCGTCTGCTACCCCGAGGATGCGGAGGTCTATCTGCGCGCCTTCTTGCTGCCCGACGGCACCTGCATGGTCGGCTTCTTCAACATCGGGCTTGACCCGCTGGAGGAGATCCCGCTGGAGGTGGAAAAGCCCGTGAACCATGTGGAGCGGCTGATGCCCGACGGCACCCGCAAAACCTGCGATTTCACCGCCGACGGCGGCCGCATCACCGTGCGGGAGCCGGCCCCCACGCTCGATCCCGTTATCTTATTTCTTTACAATTAAAAATTTAAAAAATTTTAAAAAAGGGTCGACTTTTTGAAAAAATGTGGTATAATATAGGATAGAGTTTTTATCCCGACTACGAAAAGTTATGGGAGTGACATATATTTTGAAAAAATACCGCATCCACGGGGGCACGCCGCTCGTGGGAGAAGTGAACATCAGCGGTGCCAAAAACGCCGCCGTGGCCATTCTGCCGGCTGTCGCGCTGGCGGACGGCATATGCCGCATCGAAAACCTGCCCTGCATCAGCGACGTGACCACCGCGCTGGAGATCCTCTCCTCGCTCGGTGCCTCCGTGCGCCGGCTGAACGTCTCCACGGTGGAGATCGACCCGCGTACCATCCGCACCCAGACCGTGCCCTATGACCTTGCCCGCCATATGCGCGGCTCGTATTATTTCCTCGGCTCGCTGCTCGGGCGCTGCCACGAGGCACGCGTGCCCCTGCCGGGCGGCTGCGATTTCGGTGACCGCCCCATCGACCAGCACCTGAAGGGCTTCCGCGCCCTCGGTGCCGTGCAGTCCCCCATCGAGGGCGCCACGGTGGAACTGATCGCCGAAAAACTGGTGGGCAACTCCATCTATATGGATAAGATCTCGGTGGGTGCTACCGCCAACATCATGATGGCGGCCTGCAAGGCGCGCGGCACCACCATTATCGAAAACGCCGCCAAAGAGCCGCACATCGTGGATCTGGCGAACTTTTTGAACTTCCTCGGGGCCGACATCAGCGGTGCCGGTACCGATACGGTGAAGATCCGCGGGGTGGACAAACTCTACGGCACCACCTATTCCATTATTCCCGACCAGATCGAGGCGGGCACCTATATGGCCGCCGCGGTGGCCACCGGCGGTGACGTGTTGGTGCGCAACATCATCCCCAAGCACATGGAATCCATCTCCGCCAAGTTGGTGGAAATGGGTGCCACGGTGGAGGAATTCGACGACGCTTTGCGTGTGTCCCGTTCGAAGCCGCTGCACGCCTGCAATGTGAAGACCATGCCCCACCCCGGCTTTCCCACCGATATGCAGCCGCAGATCGGCGTGCTGCTCTCGCTGGCGGCGGGCACGAGCATTCTGAACGAAGACGTCTACGATAACCGCTTCCGCTATATCGACGAACTGCGCCGCATGGGCGCGGACGTGCAGGTGGACGGTAAGATCGCGGTCTTCTGCGGGGTGGATCACCTGAACGCCGCCCCCGTCAAG
>JAZRVU010000015.1:0-2080 GCA_045599305.1 Acutalibacteraceae bacterium
TATCTGCTGCCATCCGCGCACCCGCTTCGCTGGCGCTGCTCCGGTGGAAAGCGGAGAATTTTCAGGCTTGTCGGCACAGCCGCGGCCACGGAGTGCCGCGGCGTCACTTCCCGCGAAAGCGGGCGCGCCGCCATGTAGGGGCCGGCCTCCCGGACGGCCCGAAGCGCAGAAACGGGACGTCGAGGACGCCGTCCCCTACGATTACCGCCGGAGCGGCGAAATCTTTCTTTCGCCCTTCGGCGAAACCCTGCGGAGACCGGAAAAGATCGGGAAAAAACAGTCTCCCTGTTTTTTCCGATCCCCGTAAAGCACAGAAACAATCCCCGTAAAGCATGAAAAAAGAGAGGTTATATAATTATGGATGCTCTTGTGATCGTCGGACTTGCGATCGCCATCGTGGCCATCGTCGGTCTGTCTATTTACACCGGTATGCGCGGCGGCAAAAAGGGCGGCAAGATCAGTTGGGGCGTTGCTGCCGGTCTGATTATGGGCACGCTGGTGGGCGGCACCTCCACCGTGGGAACCGCACAGCTTGCTTTTAACTACGGCATGACCGCATGGTGGTTTACGCTGGGCGGCGGCCTTGGCTGCCTGGTTCTGGCGCTGGTTTACGTCAAACCCCTGCGCGCCCAGTCCAGCCCCACGCTGGTAGGCATGGTGCGCGATGAGTACGGCCCCAAGGTCGGCATGGCGGCCACCCTGCTGAACTCCATCGGCACCTTCATCAACATTCTGTCCCAGCTCATCGCGGCCTCCGCCGTGGTCGTCGTCGTGTTCGAGACCATGGGCACCGTGGTCGCCATCATTCTGTCCGCTGTCTTTATGATCCTTTACGTGGTATTCGGCGGCACCAAGGGCGCCGGCATCGTCGGTATTCTGAAGACCGTGCTGCTCTACGTTTCCATGGTGATCTGCGGTATCATCGTTCTGCGCAAGCTGGGCGGCGTCGGCGGCTTTACCGATACCGTGAACGGCCTCGTCATCCAGAACAAGGACGGCGGCGTGATCGAGAGAAATCTGTGGAGTCTGTTCGGCCGCGGCTTCTGGACCGACTTCGGCTCCTGCATGAGCCTGATCCTCGGCGTGCTCACCACCCAGACTTACGCGCAGGCAGTCCTCAACGCCAGAAGTGACCGGGACGGCCGCGTGGCTGCCCTGATTTCCACCATCCTGATCCCCATCATCGGCATCTTCGGCATTATGGTCGGCCTGTATATGCGCACGGTAGTGGATCCCGCCACCGCTGCCGCAGAGTCCGCCGCTCTGGCGAAGGTTGCGCTGACCAGCTTCATCCTGAACTATTCCGGCATTCCCAAGCTGGTTGCCGGCATCATGCTGGGCGCTCTGTTTATCGCCTCCGTCGGCACCGGCGCAGGTCTGTCGCTGGGCATCGCGACCGTCATCAACCGCGACCTCATCAACAAGGGCAAGGCAGGCGATCCCAAGAAGACCGACACCACAAACAAACTGCTCATCATCGTGATTCTGGCGATCGCCACCGTACTGACCTGCGTCCTCCCTGCGGACACCATTCAGGATTACGCCTTCCTCAGCATGGCACTGCGCGGCTGCACCGTGTTCGCCCCGCTTTGCTTCCTCATCTGGGCCGGCAAGAAGGTGCGCAGCGGATTTGCAATGGGCTCCGTCGTGGCCGGCTCCGTCGTGGCGCTGATCTACGGTGTGCTCAAGCTCAACGGCACCATCACCTTCCCGCTTGCCGCCGTGTTCCCCGGCATCGCTGTGGGTCTGATCGTGATGTTCGTCGGTCTTGCCGTCGGCAAAGGCAAATCCGAGTCTGCGGAATCATGCTGAAAACAAATCAGTACATATTATTAATAATCGCGCGCCGATTTTTCGGCGCGCGATTTCCATATTTTCCCTGTGATTTTTTGCGAAACTGCGGCAAAACTAACTGCGACACCAATCACAAAGGAGCGAACAAAGCTATGATCATGGATCGTATCGCCCTGATCCTCGCCATCATCGGCGGGCTGAACTGGGGCTGCGTCGGACTGTTCCGCTTTGACCTTGTGGCTTATCTGTTCGGCGGTCAGACCGCCACGGTGAGCCGCGTGATCTA
>JAZRVU010000016.1:0-23724 GCA_045599305.1 Acutalibacteraceae bacterium
AAGGGTATTGGGTAACTCTATATGCAAGGCTTTGCACCTGGGGCAGTATAGGCGGCGCAGAATAAGCCAATAAACCGCCCCGGAGCCGTCTATTGCTTTCCTACGCCTATTATTATCATACCTACTCATTAAATACCCGCACACGGGGCAATACGGGGCTTGCTGACTATGTAAGCGGTGTGCATCCGCTACCGGATCATATTCAAGGGTGTATTTGTCTGTTATAATCACAAAAAGCCTCCTTTGCCAGGAGGCCTGCACGGATACCCGGCAGCATATTTACTCTATTATACCATATTCACAATCGGCGCCTTTTTAGGGGCTTACAAATCTTACCTTTTTAGGGCCTCGCAAATCTCGCAATAGGCGCACGGAGCAAAACACCGTTGAACACCAAAAACGCCGGATAATAGAAATGCGCCCAGCCTATGAGGCAAGGCGCAAAAAAGCCGAAAAGGCTTGATATTACGGGAAAATCCCGGAGCTTTTTAACGCTCCGGGATCTCGATAATTAAAGCAAATACATTCTTATATACATAAAAAGTTCGTATCTGCTTGTTATGGTGGAGTCGGGGGGAGTCGAACCCCCGTCCGAAAACCCTTTACCACAGTTTTCTCCGAGTGCAGCCGGTCTTTTGGGATTCCCCTCACCGGGCGCCGACAGGCAGGCTACCGGTTACGGTAGGCACTAAGCCGTGGCAGGGGCCGTGCCGCTCCCCTGCTCACGTTCACCGCTCATCGACGCTTCGTTCCCGGCCGCGGTGCTCCGGGACGAAACGGCAGCCTAATTAGGCCGCAACAGCAACGTAATTGTTGTCGTTTATTTTTTAAAGTTTGCCGCTTTTAAAGCGATTCGGCATCGCTACTCGCTTACCGTGGCGCACGATCCCCGTCGAAACCTTTACGACCCCGTGTCCATCTATATTATACCCGCTTTCAGCGGTTTGTCAACAGGAAAACCCGTCGAAACCGGCAAATGCTTAACACCCTTGTTAATGATGAGTATTGCATTTCCCGTTCCGGCTGTGCTATAATTACAAAAAGCGCGAAAAGAGGCATGCTCATGAAATGCTTGTTTGATACAAAGACCTTCCGGTATACCGAAAAAACGGGTACGGCCGAACTGACGGAGAATACCGCTGTTGTGACCCTGCCCGGCATAACGAGAGAACATACTTTCATCCAGATATCCGACCTTCACATAGCGGGCTGGCGCGAGGATGACACTCCCGGGGATATAGCGCTCGCGAAACGTCAGATCGAAGCGTGGGGCAGTCAGAGCACACACGTATTCCATGACGGCATCGAGGAGCAGTCGACCGCCTATGCCGCCAACCTCGTCATTGATCGGATAAATGAACTGTCTCCCGATGCGGTACTCGTGTGCGGCGATATTGCCGATATCGGTGCGAGATCCTCGTATGAGAAGTCGCGTGAGATCATCTCCCGCCTTGAGCCGCCGACATTCCTCACCCCCGGAAATCACGAGCAGTACAGTACCCAAACGCCGGCACTCACGGCCGAAGCGTTCACGGCGCTTTACGGCAGGGTCAACCCCGTTGATGTGTACCGCGTGGGAGAGATCAAGATCATCCGGCTCGACTCGTCCCATACCGCTTTCACCGACGAACAGCGAAAAACGGTCGAGAGGGAACTCGCCGACGGCGAGCCCGCCGTTATCTTCACGCACGTGCCGATGTTCACCGAACATCTTTTGTCTGTTACCGGACTTGACTGGGCGGAATACTTCCTCGCGGGCATGCCGAAGCATGATGAGGCGACGATCCGCTTTGCCGCGATGATCCGGGAGAAAAAGCCGATCATCATCGCCGGTCATACTCACGCAAAACTCGATTATCCCGACGAAGAACCGCTTCAACTCATCTCGACCCCCGCGTTCACGGGATATTACCGCGTGATCCGCTTTGTGCCCGAGACGTGACAAAAAGGACGGCATTTGCCGTCCTTTTTAAATGCCGCCAAAAGCGCAGAGAAAGCCCATCACGATACAAACGATGTCGTTCATCATACTTCGAGTTGACCGCTTCAATTACTGTAGGTCGACCAACGAAAAAAACATCAAAATCGGCGGCGGCATAATGCCGTCGCCGATCGTTGATCATTCAGTAATATTGATGATACACTTACACTGCGGATAATTGGTACAGCCAAAGAATTCATTCCCGGCATTGGCACCGCGCTTTGCGACACGTCTGACCATGGTCGCACCGCATTGCGGACAAACCGGCACATCGTCTTCAGCCGCTTTCGGCTGGCTTTCCGCTTGAGGCAAAACGACAATCTGCTGACGGTATCTGGCCGCATAATCTGTCGCGCGCGGCCGATGCAGCCCTAAAAAATACTGCGCCGTTTCCTCCATTGTCTTTTCGCTTATACTGCCGCTGTCGGGATCGGTCAGTACCGTGCGGATGTGCTCCACCAACTGGTCGACACGGATGACCTGCTGCCGCACATCCTTTTTGGCATATCGTGCATTCAACACAGACTGCGGATTGGCCAGCACCACGACAGAACTGTACGAATTATAAAAATTGTTCTCAAACGCCCTGCGCTGCAGCACATTCGCTTTGGTATCCGCACGAATCTGCTTGATCAACTCCAGATGACGCTTGTTTTGCGTAACAGGAGAATAGATTCCCTCTGTTTTTCTCTTTTGACCATAAGGAACTGTGCGGATAAAATCGCCGCTGCTGTTGATCTCAATATTGCCCACAAGATTTTTGCATTCGATCACGAAGACTTTTTTGCGCGTAACGATCAGATAGTCGATCTGCGCCGTCAGGCCTTTGTATTCCAAAAGCAGATCATGCAGGATGAACATAGGGAGGTGGCTGTTGCGCAGTTCAAAGGCAATGGCTTCCTCACCGCGTATACCCGCCTTTACAATACGAATCTCGTTTTCCAGTTCCTCTTTCATATCTGCCGCCACCAACGGCAGCAATGCTTCCAGTTGCTGCAGCTGCTGCACAGCCTCGCTGTCTTCTTTCAGGAAAACCGGCTCACGGATCTTATCAAACAGTCCCATAACTTACCTTTATTTTTTAAAACTTTCTTTCAGCGAGACAGAGCGGTTGAAGATGGGATTCGCCGGGGTGGAATCCTTATCCACGCAGAAATACCCCAGCCGCATGAACTGGTAGGAGTGGCACACCTCGGCGGCGGCCACATCCGGCTCCACCTTGCAACCGGTAAGCACCTCGAGCGAATCGGGATTCAAGCAGGTGAGATAATCCTTGTCGGCGGCATCGGGATCGGGATCCAGGAACAACGCATTGTAGAGCCGCACCTCGGCATCCACGGCGGTCGCCGCGTCCACCCAATGGATGGTGCCCTTCACCTTGCGGCCGTCGGGCGTGTTGCCGCCGCGGGTGGCGGGATCGTACTCGGCGAGCACCTCCACCACCTGTCCCTGTTCATCCTTCACGCAGCCGGTGCACTTGACCACATAGGCCGATTTCAGACGCACCTCATTGCCGGGGAACATACGGAAGTAGCCCTTCACCGGCTCCTCCATGAAATCGTCCGCCTCGATGAACAGACTGCGGGAGAAAGTGACCTTTTTGGTACCGGCATTCTCCTGCGTGGGATTGAGGTCGGTCTCAAAAGTCTCGCTCTCCCCTTCGGGATAATTGGTGATGGTCAGTTTCACGGGGTGCAGCACCGCCATCGCACGGTCGGCGTGGGCATTCAAGTCCTCACGCAGGCAATTTTCCAGCAGGGCGACCTCCACGGTATTGGGCACCTTGGCCACGCCGATACGCTCGATGAAATCGCGCACGGCAGCCGGGGTGTACCCGCGGCGGCGCAGGCCGGACAGGGTGGGCATACGGGGATCGTCCCAGCCGCGTACAAAGTCATTTTCCACCAGATTGCGCAGTTTGCGCTTGGAAAGCACCGTGTAGTTGATGCCCAGACGGGCAAACTCGATCTGGCGGTTGTTGGCCTCGAAATCCACATTATCGCGCACCCAGTTGTAAAGCGGGCGGTGATTTTCGAATTCGAGCGAGCAGAGCGAATAGTTGATCTGCTCGATCATATCCTCGATGGGATGGGCGTAATCGTACATCGGATAGATGCACCATTTGTTGCCCTGGCGGTGATGCTCGGCATGATTGATGCGGTAGATCGCGGGGTCACGCATATTGAAGTTGCCGCTGGAAAGGTCGATCTTCGCGCGCAGGGTCATGGCGCCGTTGGGGAACTCGCCGGCCTTCATGCGGGCAAACAGATCCAGACTCTCCTCGATGGGACGGTCACGGTAGGGGCTGACGGCGGGGTGAGTCAGATCGCCGCGATTGGCGCTCATCTCCTCGGGACTGAGTTCGCAGACATAGGCCAGGCCCTTTTTGATCAGTCCCACGGCCAGTTCATACATCGTGTCGAAATAGTCCGACGCATAGTAAAACCGGTCTTCCCAGTCGAAGCCGAGCCAATGGATATCCTCTTTGATGGCGCGGACGAATTCCTCGTCCTCCTTGGCAGGGTTGGTGTCATCCATGCGCAGATTACAGATGCCGCCGTACTTTTCGGCGGTACCGAAGTCCACGCACAGCGCCTTCACGTGGCCGATGTGCAGATAGCCGTTGGGCTCGGGCGGGAAACGCGTGTGGATGCGCTCGCCGTAGGTGCGCCCGCCGGGCTGCTGCTCTTCGTCGATGATATCGTGGATGAAATTGCCGCCCGCAGCGGCTTTGATCTCTTCAGGCATTTTCATTTTCCTCCTCAAAGTCGGGCTGCCGCATCATTTAGGCGCCGAAGCACCCGTTCGCGGCCGAGCAGCTGCATGATCGCACACAGATCCGGCGTGTTGCGGCGGCCGGTGATCGCCAGACGGATCACGGTGCTGACATCACCGGCATGGCCCTTCCAGCCGGTGGGATCTTTTTTGTAGTCCTTCACCTCGGGGCAGAAGCCGAGACCGGCGCAGATGCTCTTCACCGTATCGAACCACGCCTGCTTATCCTGCGTCTCGTCATAGAGCGGCGCATAGGCCGTGAGGATGGCTTTGGCATCGGCGGGCGTCACATTCTCGGGCAGTTCAAAGGCGCCGTCGAACAGTTCATCGAAGAAGTAGGACGCATAGGCTTTGGCATCGCTCCACTTGGCCATGTCCTTGCGGGGCTTGTTACCGCCGCGGTCGATGGCGAAGATGGCGGTGGCATACGCCTCGTCCGCGGTGAGCAGACGGTGCAGCTCGGTGTCGTACTGTGCCGCCCAGTCGATGATGGCGCGGGTCACATCCTCGGCCGTCATGCGGCTGATCACGCCCTTGCTCACATCGCTCATCTTGTCCATATCGAACAGAGCACCGGACACGCTCATCTTCTTGGGGTTAAAGGGGAACTCCTCGCGCGGAGCATCGGGATTGCGGCGGCGCCAGTCCTCAAAATCGCTGGAGGCGATGGTCATGAGATACTCCTGCACGCTGTCGGCGGAATAGCCCTGCTCGGCATAAAACTGCATGGCCGCCTCGGGATCCTTGCGCTTGGAGATCTTGCGCTTGCTGTCACCGTCCATCTTCATGATGGGGCTGATATGCAGATATTTGGGGGCTTTGAAACCGAGCATACGGAACAACTGCAGGTGCTTGGGCACCGAGGCGATCCACTCGTCGCCGCGCGCCACGTGGGTGGTGCGCATCAGATGGTCGTCCACCGCGTGGGCGAAATGATAGGTCGGGATACCGTCGGATTTGAGCAGCACCAGATCCTCATCGTTTTCCGGCATCTCGATGGTGCCGCGCAGCAGATCATCGAATTTGATGCGGTGTTCCTCGCTGCCGGGCGAGCGCAGACGCACCACGTAACTCTCCCCCGCCTCAATGCGGGCGATCGCCTCTTCGGTGGGAATGTTGCGGCAGACGGCATAGGAGCCGTAATACCCGGTGCGCACCTTTTTCGCCTCCTGCTCGGCGCGGGCGTCGGCACGCTGCTGTTCGGTGCAGAAGCAGGGATAGGCATCCCCTTTCTTCACCAGTTCCTTCACATAGGTGTGGTAGATCTCCACACGGTCGCTCTGCTTATAGGGGCCGTAATCGCCGCGCACGGTGTTGGGCGCCACAAAGCCCTCGTCGATCTTCAGGCCGAAGGTGTTCAGGCCGGAGAGCAGATTATCGGCACCATCGGCGACCTCGCGCTTCTGGTCGGTGTCCTCCAGACGGAAATAGAACACGCCGTTCTGCCCCGCCAGCAGCCGGTCGACCATGGCGGAGAAAAACGTACCGATGTGCAGATATCCCGTGGGCGACGGTGCCACACGGGCGACGCGCGCACCTTCCGGCAGATCGCGCTGCGGATACATTTCTTCAAAGTCCTCCGGTGTGCGGGTCACATCCGGAAACATCAAATCGGCTAATTTTTCCTGCAAATTCAAGGAAAAGGCCTCCTTCGCAAAAAAATTCTTATCATATAAAGATTATTTTACAATTTTCAGTTGTAAAAGTCAATCGAACTGTGGTATTATTAGAGCAGAAATTTTCATTTTTTTGCATTTTTTCGCGAAAGAAAGGACGAATGACCCATGGAATACGTATTTTCCGACAAGATCGCCAACCTCTCCCCCTCGGCGATCCGTGAGATCCTCAAATACACCATCGACCCCGAGGTGATCTCGCTGGCGGCGGGCAACCCCGCGCCCGAGGCGTTTCCCACCGAGGCGGTCACGGATATCACCGCCCGCATTTTTGCCGAGCGCCCGATCGATGCGCTGCAATACAGCATCACCGAAGGGTACCCCGCCCTGCGCAACCGTCTGAAAGCCTATATGGCAGAAAAGCACGCGGCTTTCCGTGAAGAACAGGACGAGCTCATCATCACGAGCGGTGCGCAGCAGGTGATGGAACTGGCGGTGAAGGTGCTCTGCAATCCTGGCGATGTGATCATCTGCGAGGCGCCCAGCTTCATCGGCTCGCTCAACTCCTTCCGCTCGCTGGGCGCGAAACTGGTGGGCGTCCCCATGGAAGCGGACGGCATGGATATCGCCGCACTTGAAAAGGCCCTTGCCGAAAACACCAACGCCCGGTTCATCTACACCATCCCCAATTTTCAGAATCCGACCGGCGTCACCATGAGTATGGAAAAGCGGCGCGCGGTTTATGCACTGGCCAAGCGGTACGGCGTGCTGGTGCTGGAGGACAACCCCTACGGCGACCTGCGTTTTGAGGGGGAACACATCCCCGCCATCAAGTCACTGGACGAGGATGGCATCGTGCTGTACGCCGGCACGTTTTCGAAGGTGCTCTCCCCCGGTCTGCGCGTGGGCTACGCCATCGGCCCCAAGCCCGTCATCGCCAAAATGGTGGTGGCCAAGCAGGGCGAAGACGTGCACACCCCCATCCTCTCGCAGATGATCTGCGATGAGTTCATGGGCGCGGTGGATTACGAAGCGCACCTCAAGGGGCTTCAGGACATCTACCGTCACAAGGCGTCGCTGATGTGCCGCCTGCTCGACGAGCATCTGGTGGCCGCCGGCATTTGCTACCGTCCCATTCAGGGCGGCCTGTTCATCTGGTGCGACCTGCCCGCCGGTGCGGATATGCTCACCTTCTGCTCGCGTGCCGTGCAGGAGAAAAAGGTCGCGGTGGTACCGGGCAGCGCCTTCTCCGTGGGCGATGAGGAGTGTCGTTCCTTCCGTGTGAACTTCTCCACCCCCACCAACGAGGCAATGACCCGCGGCGTGGCACGACTGGGCGAATTCGCCCGTGAATTCCTGAAATAAGGCTTGACAACCCGGCACGATTGACGTATACTGGTACAAACCGTTGAAAAAGCGGAAGTAGGCTTCGCCGCTTTTCTCCAGAGAGCTGCCGGCGGTGGGATGGCAGCGAAAATGCGAAGTTGAATGGGCTTTTGAGGGCGATCGGAAACGCCGTGCGGCGGAGTATGAGAGACGGAGCAGGCACTCCGTGAACAAAGGCCGGCATATATGTGTATGCACAAAGTGGGCGCGCAAGCGTCAAGCCGGGTGGCACCGCAGGAATCAGAAGATCCTGTCCCAGCAAATCAACGGGACAGGATCTTTTTATATCCTGTCCCCCGTGAAGGGAGAAAAAATATATGTCAACAGAAACGATCGCGGCCGAGATGCCGCGTAAAAAACGGATGCTCAGCTGCATCCAGCCCACCGGCATCCCCACGCTGGGCAACTATCTGGGTGCCCTGAAAAACTGGGTCGACCTGCAGGATGAGTTCGACGGCGCCTTTGCGGTGGCCGATCTGCACGCCATCACCGTGCGGCAGGAGCCGGCCAAGCTGCGCCGGCAGATCACCGAAATGTTCGCCCTGCTGCTGGCTATCGGCCTTGACCCGGAAAAGTGCCTGCTGTTCGTGCAGTCGCAGGTGCCCGCCCACACCGAAATGAACTGGCTGCTCGCCTGCAACACCCAGTTCGGTGAGCTTTCCCGCATGACGCAGTTCAAGGACAAATCTCAAAAGCACGCCGACAATGTCAACGCCGGCCTGTTCACCTACCCCGTGCTGATGGCGGCGGATATCCTGCTCTATCAGCCGGATTATGTGCCCGTGGGCGCCGATCAGAAGCAGCATTGCGAACTGGCCCGTGATATCGCCACCCGCGTGAACGGCCAGTACGGCAACGTGTTCACCGTGCCGGAGCCCTATATCATGAAGTCGGGTGCCCGGGTGCGCTCGCTGCAGAATCCGCTGGTGAAAATGTCGAAATCGGACGAAAACCAGAATGCGTTCATCTCGCTGCAGGACGACCGCGACACCGTCATCCGCAAGTTCAAGCGTGCCGTCACCGACAGCGATGCCGAGGTGCGGTATGCCGAGGGCAAGGACGGCATCAATAACCTGATGGAGATCTACGCCGCCGCCACCGGCAAGGACTTTGCCGCCATCGAGCAGGAATTCGCCGGCCGCGGCTACGGCGATTTCAAACTGGCCGTGGGCGAAGCGGTGGCCGATATGCTCGCCCCCATCCAGGAGCGATTCGCCACCTTCATGGGCGACAAGGCACAGCTCGAAGCGCTGATGCGCTCCGGCGCCGAAACGGCACAGCACTTTGCCGCACGCTCGGTGCAGAAGCTGAAAAAGAAAATGGGCTTCGTGATCCTTTAACGATCAAAAAACCGCCCCGGTTTTCGTCCAGAAGACCGGGGCGGTTTTGTATTGCTCTCTTATTTGATCTCGCAGATCCAGCCCTTGGGGGCTTCGATACGACCCATCTGGATGCCGGTGAGGGTATCGTAGAGTTTCTGGGTCACGGGACCCATCTTCTCCATACCGGCCGGGAAAGCGATCTCACGGCCGTGGTCGACGATCTTGCCGACAGGCGAGATGACCGCCGCGGTGCCGCACAGGCCGCACTCGGCGAAATCGGCGACCTCGGAGAGTGCCACGGGACGTTCCTCCACTTCCATGCCCAGATATTCCTTCGCCACCACCATGAGCGAGCGGCGGGTGATGGAGGGCAGGATGCTGTTCGACTTGGGCGTGACGAACTTGTTATCCTTGGTGATAAAGATGATGTTGGCGCCGCCGGTCTCCTCGATGTAGGTGCGGGTGCCGGGATCGAGGTAGAGGTTCTCGTCATAGCCCTGCTCGTGTGCATCCACGATGTTATAAAGGCTCATGGCATAGTTCAGGCCGGCCTTGATGTGACCGGTGCCGCAGGGAGCCGCACGGTCGAGATCGCTGATGCGGATGGTAATCGGCTTCACGCCGCCCTTGAAATACGGGCCGACGGGCGTGACCAGAATACGGAACTGATATTCATTGGCGGGTTTCACACCGATGACGGGGTCGGAGCCGAACATATACGGACGGACATAAAGCGTGGCACCGGAGCCGAACGGCGGCACATATGCCGCATTGGCAGAAACGACCTTCTGCACGGCATCGAGGAACCGCTCCTTCGGGAACACGGGCATACGCAGACGGATGGCCGACTGCTCCATGCGCTCGGCGTTCAGGTCGGGACGGAAGGTGACGATGCGGCCGTCCTCGGTGGTGTAGGCCTTCAGGCCCTCGAAGCAGGTCTGCGCATACTGCAGCACGCCCGCGCACTCGTTGATGACCACGTTGGCATCGGTGGTGAGCTCGCCGTCGTCCCATGCGCCGTCCTTAAAGTTGGAGACATAGCGGTAATCGGTCTTGGTATAGCCGAAACCGAGGCTGCCCCATTCGATATTTTTCTTTTCCATAGTGATGTCATATCCTTTCCGATATACAATACTATGTGATATTTTATCACAACCTGCGCGGCAATTCAAGCCTTTAAAGAGATAAAAATTCACTTTTTTTCGCTGCAGCTTATATGCAGAACAGCCGCACCGTCAGCGCCGCCAGCACCATGCCGGTCAGATCCCCCGCCACGGCGGCCGGCAGTGCCCGGTCGGTACGGCGCACCCCCACCGCTCCGAAATACACCGTCAGCGTATAAAATGTCGTTTCGGTGGAACTTTGCAGCACGCAGGCGACCTGCCCCGCCAAACTGTCCGCCCCCTGCTCGGCCATCAGCTGACGCAGGGCGACCAGTGAGCCGCTGCCCGAAAAGGGACGCAGCAGCGCGAGCGGCAGCACCTCGGCCGGAAAGCCCAGCCACTGCGCCGCGGGGCGCAGCCACCCCACCAGAAGATCGGTGAAGCCGCTGGCGCGCAGCACCCCCACGGCGGTGATCAGCGCCACGAGCGTCGGCAGCACCCGTGCCGCCGACCGCAGCCCCTCCCCGGCGCCGATGCAGAATTCATCAAAGGACGGCACCCGCCGTACCGCCGCCGCGATCAGGATCGCGGCCACAAAAAGCGGCACCACCCACGCCGTGACCGCGCTCACCGTCTCCCCCGTCCGCCGCACAGCCGCGCCACCGTGACCGCGGCAACAGCCGACCCCAGCGAGGTGACCCACACCGCCGGCAGGATCTGCAGCGGTGCCGCCGAGCCGGCTTCCGCCCGCAGCGCCGCCACCGTGGTGGGGAGCAGCTGCACCGAAGCCGTGTTCAGCACCGCAAACACCACCATGTCCCGCGTGGCACGGTCGGGATGCGGATTTTCCCGCTGCAGGCAGGACATCGCTTTCAGCCCGAAGGGGGTGGCGGCATTGCCGAGCCCCAGCACGTTGGCCGCCACGTTCATGGAAATGGCGCGGCCGGTCTCGCCCTGCGCGTCCAACCCCGGAAACAGCAGCCGCATGACGGGTGACAGCATCCGGCACAGCCCCGCCGTGATCCCCGCCTTGTCCGCCACGCGCAGAAAGCCGCTCCACAGACACATGGCGCCGCCCAGCGTCAGCATGAGGGTGACCGCCTCACCCCCGCCCGCGATCAGCGCGGCGCTCACATCCGGCATACGTCCGGTCACCCCCGCCGTGACGATCCCCAAAAGCAACAGAACGATCCAAAGCACATTCAGCACAGTGATCCCTCCCGACGATCAAAAAACGACAAAAATTTACATTTTTTTGAAAAAACAGGGCGTTATTGCATTGACAAATGTCGAAATACTTGATATAACAAAAAAAACATCTGAAATTTCGGTCAGCCAAACCGTAAGGAGGATATAAAAATGAAGTCCACCGGAATCGTTCGCCAGCTCGACGACCTCGGCCGCATCGTGATCCCCATCGAACTGCGCCGCAAGATCGGCATTGAAGCACGCGATTATGTAGAGATCTACGCCGAAAACAATTGCGCCATTCTGAAAAAGTATGAGACCTCCTGCATTTATTGCGGCAGCACCCATAACCTTCTCGATTTCCACGGCCACCACATCTGCGACAAATGCGTCAAGGAGATCAAAGCGCTGTAAGCGCCGCCATACCATATAAAAAAACGCCGAGCGTAAAATTTCACTTGTAAACGGCTCCTTTTTGTGTTATGCTAACAGGCAGAAAGGAAGGGAACCGCACATGAGTTTACGTATCGGCATTTTTGGTTACGGGAATCTCGGACGAGGGGTGGAACTGGCCATCCGGCAAAATCCGGACACCGTGCTCACCGCTGTTTTCACCCGGCGCGATCCCGCCACGGTGCACACCGTGGGAGACGTGCCTGTTCTTCCGGCCGATGAAGCGGCCGCGTGGGTCGACCGTATCGACGTGATGATCCTCTGCGGCGGCAGCGCTACCGATCTGCCGGTGCAGACACCGCAGTTGGCCGCCCTGTTCAATGTAGTGGACAGTTTTGACACCCACGCCAACATCCCGCAGCATTTTGCCACGGTGAATGCGGCGGCCGCCGCCGCCGGCAATGTGGCACTGATCTCCGCCGGCTGGGATCCCGGTCTCTTTTCCCTTGCGCGTGTCTGTTCCGCGGCGGTACTGCCGCAGGGCGAATGTTACACCTTCTGGGGCAAGGGCGTCAGTCAGGGGCACTCCGACGCCATCCGCCGCATCGCCGGTGTGAAAAACGCCAAGCAGTACACCATTCCCGTCCCGGCCGCAGTGGATGCGGTACGCGGCGGCGAGACGCCCGTCCTCACCACGCGGCAGAAGCACACCCGCGAATGCTTTGTGGTGGCCGAGGAGGGCGCCGACCGTGCCCGCATCGAGCGGGAGATCGTCACCATGCCGCACTATTTTGACGAATATGACACCACGGTGCATTTCATCGACGAGGCAACCTTCGCACGTGATCACGCCGGTATGCCGCACGGCGGCTGCGTGATCCGCAGCGGCAAAACGGGCGAGCAAAACGAGCACACCGATGTGATCGAATACAGCCTCAAGCTCGACTCTAACCCCGAGTTCACCGCCGGTGTGCTGGTGGCCTGCGCGCGTGCCGTTGCCCGGTTCGCCGAAAACGGGCAAAGCGGCTGCAAAACCATCCTCGATGTGCCGCCGGCCTATTTCTCCCCCCTTTCGGGCGAAGAACTGCGCCGCCAATATCTGTAACGTCTGCGGGAGTGCCGTGTGAACGGTGCTCCCGCTCTTTTTCCGCCACCCGCATCCGGCAAAACCGGCAGACCTGCTCCCCCTCCGGCACAGGCGACCCGCACATCACACAGGTGTTTTCCGCCATACGCACACCCCCTGCCAATATATTTCCCGCCGCCGTCGAAAATACCATTCCGGCACAAAAGAAATCGCCCCAAAAGCCGAAAAGACTTTTGGGGCAATTTGGATTTTAACGGCTGTTATCGGTTGCGGATGGCGTCGATGGGCAGCTTGGCGGCGATACGTCTGACCGGCAGGAAACTGCCGACCGCCGCGACCAGCAGACTGACCGCAAACAGCAGCAGCACCTGACGCGGGCCGAATCTCAACACGGTGATGAGCGCACCCACGTCCGTGCGGATCACGCGGTTGATCACCGCCGTGGCGACCGCCACGCCGCTGACGGAGAGCACAAAATTGATCATGGCGATAATGAAGCTCTCCGAGAAGAAGATGCGGAACACATCGTTCCCGCGTGAGCCGATCGCGCGCAGAATGCCGATCTCCTGCTTTTTGTAGGCGATGCTGGTGCCGATGAAATTGCCCAGCATCAGCGCGGCAAACACGGCAAAGCCGATGCCGATATAGAGGAAGACCTTGGCAAGCACCGCGAGCACCTCGTGCACCATATCCAGTTCATAGCAGACCGGGTTTTGCAGTTCAAAGCGCACCGGCTCCTCCTCGCCGTAGCAATAGGTGACCAGCCTGTGCACACCGGCGCGGCCGTCGGGCATGGGGCCGACGGCAAAGCTGTAAATGCCGTTATCGCGGGAGAAGATGCCCTCGAACAGCGAGGGGTGCGCCAAGATCGTGTCCCGGACATCGGGCATATACCCCACAACGGTATATCCCTCCAACTCCTGCACGTTGTCGTCTCCAGCAGAGGAATAGATGATCTTCTCCCCGGAAAAAGTCAGAGCGGCCAGGTCTTCCGGCTCGGAGAAGGCACTATTCAGCGATACCGCGTTCCACGAGATCACCAGTTCCTTTTCACCGAGTGCCGTGCGGGGCACGCCGTCCAGCCACACGATATCCTCCGGCTGCACACAATCCACCGTGCCGTAATAGGGGGCGCCGAGACCGCAGTATTCGCCGCTCGCGGATTCGCTGTAAAAATAGAGATACCCTTCCGTGGCCTCCTGCGTGCGCGGCTCATCGACGACCATCCGCTTCACAAAGCCCTCGCCCACCATGGCCACCTGATTCAGGCTGTAGCACCGGGCATTTATCCATTCCCGATACAGAGCATATTCCACCAGTTCATCGGAAGTGGACTGATTCTCCTTTTTCACCGTGAGCGGGCGGTAGCGCTCGATATCGCAGCCCGTATCCACGATGCCGGTAACGGTATACTCCCTGCCGTCGATGGTGAGGACTCTGCCCACCATATCCGCCGCTTCTTTGATCTTCACGAACGGCTCGCCCGGTGCGGCGGCATATCCGCCGATCTTGAATGTCTCACAAACATACGCCGACACGGCGATCTCGTTCTGATCGCCCTGCGGCAGACGGCCGGCGATCAGCTTATGTCCCATGTTTTCCAGCGACGCCCCGGTCACCTCGGCAAAGCCGATGACCTCGCTGGCGTAGATGTGATAGTCGGTTTCGGTGAAGGTGGCGCTCGTGTCATACTGCCCGTCAAACGACAGATCCGCGCCGCGCGGCGTCAGTACGCCCACCATTTCCACGCCGCTTTGCTCTTTGATGGTCGCGATATCCGCATCATCCAGCCGATAGCCGTTGACATAATAGGCATTGCCGTCATTGTCTGTGCGGCGGACCGTCTTTTCCACCGACGCATAGGTGATGTGCGAATCGATCAGCGAGGTGGTGCAGGTCTCCACATGGTCATAGGCACCGAAGGTGTCCGAAAGGCCGAACAGACCAAAAGCGATGCAGGAGAGCAGAATGGTGATGACCAGACGGAATTTTTTGTACTTGAGCCCGCTCGCGCCGATCTTGAAGGCGCTCTTCATCGGCAGGCGCGACTTGATGAGACGGAAGGTCTCCCCTGCCCGCCATGTGATACGGCTTTCATCAGTAGGAACGGCCTGTCGGCTGACCGTCTGCTCCAACTGCAGCACGGTCTCGCCGTTCTGCCGCGCCTCCAGATAGGCGTTGATCGCCAGTCGGTCCTCCTCGGTGAGGCGATAGGCCGCGGGAACGGTCACGCCCGCCTCGCCAAAGCGCAGGCCGCCCGTTTTGGATGCCTGTTCGGCGTTTTCCGAGTACTCCACATCCCGGATCACCCGGCCGTCCGCCAATTCAATGATGCGGTCGGCGTACTTTTCGGCAAATTCACGGTCATGCGATACGACCAGCACCAGTTTGTCGGCCGAAAGTTTTTTCAGCGTATCCAGCACCTGCCGCCCGGTCACCGAATCCAGTGCACCGGTCGGCTCATCGGCCATGATGATCTCGGGATTTTTCACCAGCGCACGGGCGATGGCCACCCGCTGCTTCTGGCCGCCGGAAAGTTCATTGGGCTTGCGGCTGCCGTAGCCCGCCAGATCCACCTGCTCCAGAATGGCATTGATCTGTGCGTCGTCGGCGCGCCGCCCCTGCAGTTCGATGGCCAGCGCGATATTGGCACCGACGGTGAATTCCTCCAGCACGTTATATTCCTGAAAAATGAAGCCCACATAGGTGTTGCGGTAGGAATCAAAATGCTGCTGCCGAAAATCGCGCGAGGACACACCTTTTATGATGATCTCGCCGGAATCGTAGCGGTCAAGTCCGCCCAGCACATTCAAAAGCGTGGATTTACCGCTGCCGGATTTGCCCAGCAGGAACACCATGCCGTGGTCGGGAAAGCGCAGCGACACATCGCACAGTGCCTGCACCGGCACGCCTTTTTTCGGTTTATAGGTTTTGCAGAGATCACGGGTCTCCAGCATAGGTCATTCCCCCGTTTTGGTTTTGATATAGAAAGCATACCATGTCCTCTTTTCAAATGCAAGAAAGATGACAAAATTGTTATTGGAAATTAATTTCTTGTTAACAAATGGTGGTAATTTTTTTATTTTGTGTTACAATGAAAGCAGCAAAACAGAAAGGGACCATTCTATGAAACGCTTGCTCTCTTACATGAAGCCCTACATCCGCGAGTGTGTCCTCGCACCGCTGTTCAAATTGCTGGAAGCCTCGTTCGAACTGCTGGTGCCGCTGGTGGTGGCCGCCATCATCGACACCGGTATCGGCAGCGGTGATGCCGGCTATGCGGTGAAAATGTGCCTTTTGATGGTCGGGCTGGCACTGGTGGGGCTGATCGCGGCCATATCGGCGCAGTATTTCGCCGCACGGGCCGCCACGGGCTTTGCCGCCCGCCTGCGTCGGGCGATCTTTCAAAAAGTGCAGTCTCTTTCCTACCCGGGACTGGATAAGCTCGGCAGTTCCTCGCTGCTCACACGGCTCACCAGTGACGTCAATCAGGTGCAGACAGGGGTCAACCTCTTCCTGCGCCTGCTGCTGCGCTCCCCCTTCATCGTTTTCGGTGCCATGGTGATGGCATTCATCGTAGATGCCTCGGTGGCGTGGATATTCGCCCTGCTGATTGCCGCACTGGGGCTGACGGTGTGGCTGCTGATGCGTCTGACCATGCCGCGTTACCGCCGCACACAGCAGCAACTGGACGCCGTGACCGCCGCCACGCGGGAAAACCTGGCCGGTGTACGGGTGCTGCGTGCCTTCGGCAAGGAAGAAGACGAGATCACGCGCTTTAGGCAGCGCAATCACGCGCTGATGAAAGAGCAGGTGGCGGTGGGGCGACTCTCCGCGCTCACCAATCCGCTCACCTTCGTGCTGGTGAACGCCGCCGTCATCTGGCTGCTGCACACCGGTGCCCTGCGGGTGAACGGCGGCACGCTGTCGCAGGGTGAAGTGGTGGCACTTTACAACTATATGTCGCAGATACTGGTCGAATTACTGAAACTGGCCAACCTCATCGTCACTCTCTCCCGCTCTGCCGCCTGTGCCTCCCGTATTGCGGACACGCTGGATATGACCGAGCCCGCCACCTCGGCTGCGGCCGAGGTGACCGGCGATGCCCACGTAGCATTCGAAAACGTCTCCCTCACCTATCCCGGCGCGGGTGCGCCTTCGCTGACCGGCATCTCCTTTTCCGCCCGTCGCGGCGAGGTGATCGGGATATTGGGACCCACCGGCTCGGGCAAATCCTCGCTCGTGCAGCTGATTCCGCGGTTTTATGAGGCGACCGGCGGGGTGGTCTCGGTGGACGGACGCGACGTGAAGGCGTGGGACATCGAAGACCTGCGCCGCCGTGTGGGCATGGTGGCGCAGTCGCCGACCCTGTTTGGCGGCACCGTGCGCAGCAATCTGCTGTGGGGGTGTGCCGCGGCAGACGATGATGCACTGTGGGAGGCGCTCACCGCCGCGCAGGCCGCCGACTTCGTGAAAGCCCTGCCGCAGGGACTGGATGCCCCCGTAAACGAGGACGGCCACGGTTTTTCAGGCGGTCAGCGGCAGCGGCTCGCCATTGCGCGGGCACTGGTGCGCCGCCCGGACATCCTCATTCTGGACGATGCCACCTCGGCACTGGACTACGCCACCGATGCCGCCCTGCGTCAGGCTTTAAAGCAGCTTTCCTTTACACCGACGGTGTTCCTCGTCTCACAGCGCACCGTATCGCTCAGTCACGCCGACCGTATTTTGGTACTGGAGGACGGCGCCATGGTGGGCTGCGGCACCCATGAAGAACTGCTGAAAACCTGTCCCCTCTACCGGGATATCCACGAGTCCCAGTTTAGAAAGGAGGATGCGCGATGAGCCGGAATTCCTCCGTTTTGCGCCGGATCGCCCGACAGATCGGGCACCATTGGCCGCTTCTGCTCGCCACGCTCCTGCTGGCGGCGATATCGGTGGCGCTGACACTGTATATCCCCGTGGCCGTGGGCAGTGCCATCGACTGCATGATCGGCGAAAAGCAAGTTCACTTTACAGATTTGCTGACGCTTCTTCTGAAGATCGGTGTGGCGGCGGGCATGTCTGCCGCGGCACAATGGCTGATGAACGCGCTGAATACCCGCCTTTCCTGCCGGGTGGTGCGCGACCTGCGCGACACCGCCTTCTCTCATCTGCAGGTGCTCCCCCTCGCCTATCTGGACGCCCATCCGCGCGGCGACCTCACCGGGCGCATCATTGCCGACGCCGACCAGTTGGCCGATGGCCTGCTGATGGGCTTCACGCAGTTGTTCACCGGTGTGCTCACCATTCTGGGCACTCTGGGCTACCTGCTCTATTTGAACGCCCGCATCGCACTGGTGGTACTGCTCATCACGCCGCTGTCGCTCTTCACCGCCCGCTTTGTGGCCAAAAAGACGCACGTGCTGTTCACGCGGCAGTCTGCCACACGCGGTGAGCAGACCGCTTTTCTGGATGAACAGGTGCGCGGACAAAAAACGGTGCGTGCCTTTTCGCACGAGGCCGCCTCGCTCGCGCAATTCGACGAGCTGAACGAGCGGCTGAAGGACGATACCCGCCGCGCGGTGTTCTATTCCTCCATTGTCAATCCGCTCACCCGCTTTGTCAATTCGCTGGTCTACGCCGGCGTGGCGCTGACCGGCTCGCTCACGGTGATGGGCGGCGCCGGACTGACGGTAGGCGGCCTCTCCTGCTTTTTGAGTTACGCCAATCAGTACACCAAGCCGTTCAACGAGATCTCCGGCGTGATCGCGGAACTGCAGAACGCGCTCGCCTGTGCGGCGCGCCTGTTTGCGCTGATCGACGAGCCGCCGCAGTCCTCCGACGAGGGCTTGCCGGACTTGCAGGTACCAAACGGCGATGTGGCGCTTTCGGATGTCTCCTTCTCCTATCGGCCCGAGCGGCCGCTGATCCGTCATCTCGACCTTGCGGTCAGAAGCGGACAGCGCATCGCCATCGTGGGGCCGACCGGATGCGGCAAGACCACCCTCATCAACCTGCTGATGCGGTTTTACGATGTCACCGGCGGCGAGATCGACGTGGACGGCACCGATATCCGCACCGTCACCCGCCGCAGCCTGCGGCGCAGTTACGGCATGGTGCTGCAGGAGACATGGCTGCGCAGCGGCACGGTGCGTGACAATATCGCACTGGGCAAGCCGGACGCCACCGAGGAGGAGACCATCGCCGCCGCCAAAGCCACCCACGCGCACAGCTTCATCAAGCGGCTGCCGCAGGGCTATGACACGGTACTCGGCGAGGACGGCGGACAACTTTCCGCCGGGCAGAAGCAGCTGCTCTCCATCACCCGCGTGATGCTGGCGCCGCCCCCGATGCTGATCCTGGACGAAGCCACCTCCTCCATCGACCTGCGCACCGAGCTGCAGGTGCAAAAGGCGTTTGCCGTGCTGATGAAAGGAAAGACCAGTTTTGTGGTGGCGCACCGCCTTTCCACCATCCGGGAAGCGGACGGCATTCTGGTGATGCGGGACGGGCAGGTGGTTGAGCAGGGCACCCACGGACAGTTACTGGCCAAAGACGGCTTCTACGCCGCGCTCTACAACAGTCAGTTTGCCAAATAAACGGCCGAAAACCAAAACGGACGGGCAGTTCACACTGCCCGTCCGTTTTTCTTTTTTGATACACTTATGCATATCCGATATACAACGCCCAGTGATCCACCCCATCCTCTTCTGCCCAGATCCACACGTCGGTGATATCCTCATCGGCGGCATAACGACCGAGGTACCCTTTCACGTCCCGCTCGATATAAATGCACTTGGGTCCGGCGGAGATGGGGTTATCCCAACAGGCGGTCGCCTCCGGATCCAGTCCCAGCCCGATGCTCTGCGCATAGTTTTGGGCAAATTGTATCCAGTATTGGATATCGAACGGCGCCATTGTGGCCGCGGCCGTGGTCGAAGGGGCGGCCGTTGTGATAGGTGCCGCCGTTGTGGTGGTCGTCGCCGTTGTCGTGGTCGTGGTCGCTATGGTCGTCGTAGCAGCCGTTGTCGATGCAGCAGACGTTGTTGTGGTGGCGGCCGTCGCAGTGGCCGTTGTAGTGGTCGTCTCAATGAGAGTGGTCGTTTCCCCGATCGTTGTCGCAGCCGAAACAGTGGCCGATGTATCCTGTGTCGCCGATGACGATGGTGGGGCAGTCGCCGTCGTGCCGTTCGTGATGGACTCCTGCGGTGTAGCCGGTGCTTTTTTGCAGCCGACACACAACAGCACCAGGCAAAGGCCGATAATTCCGATACGCTTCATACGTTCCCCTCTTTCAAACAGATCGCGGGCTTATTCGTCAAAATCTGTCTCTGTCGCTCACACTGCCCGTCCGTTTTTCGCTTATTTCAGGGTAACAAACAGGTCTTTCAATGCGGGGTATATCCTGCTGAACTTGCGGTATTGCGCCTCGTAGCGGGCGGCGATGACCGGGTCCGGCTCCACCGTGGCGGCCACGGCGACCAGTGCTTCGGCGCAGGCGGCCACGCTTTCATAGGCGCCGCATCCCACCATGGCCAGCATGGCACCACCGTAGCCGGGTCCCTCCTCGGCCGCGGGCAGTTCCAGCCGGATGTTCAGCACATTGGTAATGATCTTCTGCCACAGCGGTGATCTGGCACCGCCGCCGCAGAGTTTACTGCTGTCGATGCGAATGCCGAGCGACTTTGCCACTTCGAAGCTGTCGCGGATGGCAAAAGCCACCCCCTCCAGCACCGCCTGTACCATATCGGCGCGGGTGGTATCCATGCTCATCCCCACAAAGGCACCGCGTGCATCCACATCGTTGATCGGGCTGCGCTCCCCCATCAGGTACGGCAGGAAAAACACCGGATCGCACCCGAGACGTTCGTCGGTGATATCCGCCTGTTCGGCGGCAAAATCCTTGGTTTTGAGGATCTCCTCGCACAGCCACTTGTTGCAACTGGCCGCCGAAAGCATACACCCCATCAGGTGCCAGCCGCCGCCCGCGTGGGCAAAGGCGTGCAGGGCGTTGTGCGGATCCACGTCAAAGGTATCGGACGCGATGAAAATGGTGCCGGAGGTACCCAGCGAGATATTGCAGGCGCCCGGTGTCACCGTACCGGTGCCCACCGCGGCGGCGGCGTTATCCCCCGCGCCGGCCACCACCCTGACTCCGGCGGGCAGACCGAGCAATGCGGCCACCGACGGCAGCAGGGTGCCGGTCACCTCGTGGCTTTCAAAAAGCCGCGGCATCTGTGCCTCGGTCAGATCGCAGATCGCGAGCATCTCTTGTGACCAGCATTTGTGCTGCACATCCAGCAGCAGCATGCCCGAGGCGTCGGAATAGTCGCAGGAGTGCACACCGGTGAGCAGATAATTGATGTAGTCCTTGGGCAGCATGATCTTTTTGATGCGGGCAAAGTTTTCCGGCTCATGCCGCTTCATCCACAAAAGTTTCGGTGCCGTGAAGCCGGCAAAGGCGATATTGGCAGTGAGCGCGGAAAGCCGTTCTTTGCCGATCACCCCGTTAAGATAAGCCACCTCTTCGGCGGTGCGGCCGTCGTTCCAGAGAATGGCGGGACGGATCACGCGATCCTCCTCATCCAGCGCCACCAGGCCGTGCATCTGCCCGCCGCAGCCGATACCGGCCACCGTGGCGGCGTCAACATCCTCCAGCAGTGCCCGGATACCGTCCACACAGGCGCGCCACCAATCGGCAGGCGCCTGCTCGCTCCAGCCGGGCTGCGGAAAACTCAGCGGATACTCCCGTGACACGGTGCGCAGTATCTGCCCCGCACCGTCCACCAACAGCAGTTTCACCGCCGATGTACCGAGGTCAATTCCGATATATGTCCGCATCCCGATCCCTCCGCTTTTTAAAGTGTCAGCACGGCGACGGTCTCGCCGTCTTCCTGCTCCCCGTTTTCTCTGAAACCGAATGTATGATACAGCCGCGCGGCCACGGCGTTTTCCGGCTCATAGGAGAGCCAGCAGGCCTCGGCCGCCCCGCAGGGGAAACTGCGGATGTAATCGAGCGCCAGCCGCAGTGCCTCTTTGCCATACCCTTTTCCCTGATATGCTTTGTCGATCATAAACCGCCACAGGCAGTAATTCCCCTTTGCCACAGCAGGGCCCGGATCATTCGGATCTTCGCCGTAGCCGATCATCAGAAAGCCCACCGGCACGTCGCCGTCGAAAACACCGAACGGCAGCGCCACGCCGCCGGCGGTGACGGTCAGATATGCCTCCACGATGCTCTCGGTGTTGGTGGCCACGAAATTTTTCTGTTCCTCTCCCACCGACAAACGCAGCAGCGCCCACACATTGTGATCGTCCACCTTTTGCAAAGTCAGCATCTCACCTGCTCCTTTCGGCCTTGATCTCATAATACACACAACGGTGCATCGCACCGCGATAGGAGATGTCCTCCGCGGCATCGATCTTCTGCATACCGCATTTTTCCATCACGCGGATGCTTGCCGCGTTTTCCTCAAACGCGCCTGCCCGGACAATGGCAAACCCGGCTCGGAACAGCGCCGTTATGGCGGCGCGCAGGGCTTCGGTGGCATAACCGTTATGCCACCGGGCCGGGTGGATGACATAGCCGACCTCCACCGTGTCGTCCGTCATGTCCACATCGTTGATCATGCCGATCAGCGTATTTTCAAGGTGGATGCCCCGCACGAAACGGGCATCGTCCCGGGAAAGCGTAATGATACGGTCAATCATGCCGAAAAGCGCCTCGTCCGACGCAAAGTCCGGCACCATATAGGTCTTTTTGATCTCTTCGTTTTCGAGCAGGGCGGCCAGCGTTTCTCTGTCGGCCGGCTCAAGCGGCCGCAGCACGAGCCGCCCGGTGATGATCTTTTCGGACACGCGCCTCACTCCTTCTGCTCGATCGAAAGGCCGTCAGCCTCCTCATACGTCACGGTAAATGTCACAGTTTCGCCGTCCTCATTGGTCAGCGTCACCTCGGCCGTGCCGTACTGTTCGCCCTTGACTGTCAGCGCCGGCCAATCCGGATCAATGGTGATATCCCCCACAGCATCGCCCTCGGTCGCGGTGACCGTCCATGTGTGCTCGTCGCCGAGATAGTAACCGGCAGTGGGCGCAGGGGCTTCGGCGAAAAAGGTGAACCACACCGCTGCCAGCGTGACGGCCAATGTGATCGCCCCCGCCACGAGCCGTTCACGCTTTTTCGGTAGCAGCACAAGGATCAGCACGACTGTCAGCAGGGCGATAAAAATGACCGAGATCAGATCGTGCGGGAAATGGCGGATACAGGTGCCGAGAAAACAGATCCCCTGTACGCCGAGATAACCGGTCGCCACCGAAAGGATCAGGGCACTCCACAGGTTGCCTTTTTTCACGAACCACGCCAGCATCCCACCGGGCAGGCAGGCGACTGTCCACCAAAACCAGTAGGAGTAATAGCGAAAGATGGCAAAGCCGTCCGCGTAAAACGGCACCTGAAAAAGGTAGATGAGCGGCTGACTGACGAGGAAAAACACAAAGGTCTTCACTCCCGCCTCCGGCGGCTTTTCGCAGTTTATGATGATCAGGAGCGCAAACAATATCCAGCACTCCAGCGTGGTACCCATGTTGGCAAAGGACGTTCCCGCGGTGAACGGAAGCCGCAGCAGCAGCGCGGTCACGGCAGCCGTGGCCACGGCAAAAATCAGCACCCGCGGCCACGTCATCGGCGTTTCAAAAAACAGTTTTCGCAATTTTCGCATACGTTACCTCTTTTAATGAGCATATAACCTTTAGTGTTAGTATACCACATCACAGGGGTGATTTCAACACAGAAAAACGGCGAGCCGCCCGGCCCGCCGTTTTGGTGCGATCACATTATTCCAACTGTCGGGGCAGTTTCAGACGAAGCTTCGGCGGGTATCGCCTGTCGAAC
>JAZRVU010000017.1:0-3429 GCA_045599305.1 Acutalibacteraceae bacterium
GCCCAGTCCCAGTTTCTTGGCGTATTGCAGGATGGTGCCCTTCACGCGGTCGGAGATACTGAAGGTGGGATAGACGCTGATGGAGTCGCCCGAGTGGATGCCGGTGCGCTCCACCAGTTCCATGATGCCGGGCACGAACACATCGCGGCCGTCGCAGATGGCGTCCACCTCGACTTCCTTGCCCTCGATGTATTTATCCACCAGCACCGGCTTGTCCGCGTCGATCTCGACGGCGGTCTTCAGGTAATGGCGCAGCTGCTCCTCGTTGGCCACGATCTGCATGGCACGGCCGCCCAACACGAAGGAGGGGCGCACCAGCACGGGGTAGCCGATCTCGGCCGCGGCGGCGACACCGTCCTCGATACGGGTGACGGCACGCCCCTTGGGCTGCGGGATGCTCAGTTCCTGCAGGATCTTTTCAAAACTGTCACGGTTTTCGGCGCGCTCAATGGCGGCACAGTCGGTGCCGATGATCTTCACGCCGCGATCCATCAGCGGCTGCGCGAGGTTGATGGCCGTCTGCCCGCCCAGCGAGGCGATGACCCCCTCCGGCCGCTCGAAGTCGATGATCGCCATCACGTCCTCGGGCGTGAGCGGCTCAAAATAGAGCTTGTCGGCGGTGGTGTAGTCGGTGGAGACGGTCTCGGGGTTATTGTTGATGATGATGGCCTCATACCCGGCACGCTTGATGGTCTGCACCGCGTGGACGGTGGAGTAGTCGAACTCCACGCCCTGCCCGATACGGATGGGGCCGGCGCCCAGCACGACGATCTTTCGGCGGTCGGTCAGGCGGGAATCGTTTTTGCCGCTGTAACTGGAATAGAGATAGGCGATATATTTGCCGGTGTGCAGGGTGTCCACCATGCGAAACACCGGGATGATGCCGTTGGCCTTGCGCTTTTGATAGACCTCGATCTCCTTGAGGTTCCACAGCCCGGCAATGAACTTATCGGAAAAGCCCATCTCCTTGGCCGCCCGCAGCACGGCAAGATCGTTGATGCGCCCCTTGAGGGTCTTCTCCATCTCGATGATGCGCAGGAAAGCCTCGAGGAACAGTTCGGTGATCATGGTCACCTCGTGCAGACGGGCCACACTCGCGCCGCGGCGCAGCAGCTCGCAGACGGCGAAGATTGTGTCGTCACGGGATTCGGCCACATAGGCGAAAAGCTGCTCATCGGTGTAGGCATCGAACTTCGGCAGATGGAAGTGGCAGACGCCGGTCTCCAGCGAGCGGACGGACTTGAGCATGCACTCCTCCAGTGTGGAGCCGATGCCCATGACCTCGCCGGTGGCTTTCATCTGGGTGCCCAGCGTGTTGGGCGCCGAAGCGAATTTATCGAACGGGAAGCGCGGGAACTTGGCCACGATGTAGTCGAGCCGCGGCTCGATGGCAGCGGTGCCGCCGGCCACGGGGATATCCTCCAGCGCCATGCCCAGCGCGATCTTGGCGGTGACGCGGGCGATGGGGTAGCCGCTGGCCTTGGAGGCCAGTGCCGACGAACGGGACACGCGGGGGTTGACCTCGATGAGGAAATAGCGGCTGGAGGTGGGGTCGAGCGCGAACTGCACGTTGCAGCCGCCCTCGATCTTCAGTTCACGGATGATCTTGATGGCGCTGTCGTTGAGCATTTTCAGGTCATGGTCGTTGAGCGACAGGATGGGCGCCACGACCATGGAGTCGCCGGTGTGCACACCGACGGGGTCGATGTTTTCCATGCCGCAGATGGTGATGGCGTGGTCGTTGGAGTCGCGCATGACCTCGAATTCGATCTCCTTATACCCCTTCACGCTCTTTTCGACCAGCACCTGATGCACGGGCGAGAGTTTAAAGGCGTTGAGGCCGATCCCCACCAGTTCTTCTTCGTTGTTGGCAAACCCCCCGCCGGTGCCGCCCAGCGTGAAAGCGGGGCGCAGCACCACGGGATAGCCGATGTGCCCGGCGGCCGTTTTGGCCTCTTCGATATTGTAGGTGATCTCGGAGGGGATGACGGGCTCGCCGATCGACTCGCACATCTCCTTGAACAGCTCGCGGTCCTCCGCCCGCTCGATGCTCTCGCTGCTCGTACCGAGCAGCTGCACACCGCATTCGCGGAGGATGCCCTTCTTTTCCAGCTGCATGGCAAGATTCAGGCCCGTCTGTCCGCCGATGCCCGGAACGATCGCGTCGGGACGTTCATAGCGCAGGATCTTGGCGACATATTCGAGGGTGAGCGGCTCCATGTAGACCTTGTCCGCAATGGCGGTGTCGGTCATGATGGTGGCGGGGTTGGAGTTGCAGAGGATGACCTCGTACCCCTCCTCCTTCAGCGCCAGACACGCCTGTGTGCCGGCGTAGTCAAATTCGGCCGCCTGCCCGATCACGATGGGGCCGGAGCCGATGATGAGCACCTTTTTGATATCCGTTCTTTTTGCCATGATTCATTCCTCCTGACACAGTTACCGCTGATAGACCGGCTGACCGTTCGCCACCGTCAGCACACATTCCCCGCACAGCCGTTCCCCTTCGAACGGCGTGGCGCGGCCCTTGGAGAAAAACGCCGCCGGATCGACGGTGAATTCCCGCCCGAGCTCCCACACGGTGAAGTCCGCTCCCGCCGGAATGTGAAAACGGCGGCGCGGTGCCAGCGCCATGAGATCGATCAGTTTTTCCAGGGTGAGCGTTCCCGGTTTGACCAGCTTGGTATATAAGACGGGAAAGGCCGTTTCCAGCCCCACCACGCCGAATGCACTTTTTTCAAGCCCGCGCGCCTTTTCCTCGGCGCTGTGCGGCGCATGGTCGGTGGCGATCATGTCGATCGTCCCGTCCGCGATCCCCTCCAGCAGCGCCAGCCGATCCTCGGCCGTGCGCAGCGGCGGATTCATTTTGAAGCGGCCGTCCTCCCGCAGATCATTTTCGTCCAGCACCAGATAGTGCGGGGCGGTCTCGCAGGTAACGTCCACCCCCTCCGCCTTGGCGCGGCGGATGAGCGCCACGCTCTCTTTGCAGGAGACATGGCAGACGTGATAGGCGCAGCCGGTCTCACGGGCGAGCGCCAGATCCCGCGCGATGGGGCCCCATTCGCTTTCGCTGCAGATCCCGCGGTGGCCGTGCGCGCGGGCATAGGCGCCGTCGTGGATATAGCCGCCGCGCAGAAGTGAATTGTCCTCACAGTGTGCCGCCACGATCTTGCCGAGCGCCTTGGCCTTTTCCATCGCCGCGCGCATCAGCGAGGCGGACTGCACGCCCCGCCCGTCGTCCGAAAAGGCGATCACGCCGGGGGCCATGGCCTCCATATCCGCAAGCCGCTCCCCCGCCTCGCCCACGGTGAGCGCACCGTAGGGATAGACCGGCACGGCGGCATGGGCGTCGATGAGGCGCTGCTGCACCGCCAGATGGTCGGCATCATCCGGCACCGGGGAAAGGTTCGGCATGGTGCAGACGGCGGTATA
>JAZRVU010000018.1:0-3031 GCA_045599305.1 Acutalibacteraceae bacterium
CTGGCGGCACTGCGTCCTGCGGCGGCCGATTTCCGCCTGATGTGGGACAACGCCTATTGCGTGCATCATCTGTCCGATACGCCCGACCGGCTGCTGAGTATCTTTGGAGAGGCGAAAAAGCAGGGCAATGAGGATATGGACATCGCCTTCACCTCCACCTCCAAGATCAGCTTCCCCGGCGCGGGTATCTCGGCGCTGGCGGCCAGTGAGCGCAACATCAAGGACATCCGTTCCCGCCTGACCATCCAGACGATCGGTTACGATAAACTGAATATGCTGCGCCACGTCCGCTTCTTCGGCGATGCCGCCGGTATCGCCGCGCATATGAAGCGGCACGCGGCGGTGCTGCGCCCGAAATTCGACGTGGTGCTGGATACGCTGGAGCGCGAGCTGGGCGGCAAGGGGATCGCCACATGGCACCGTCCCGCCGGCGGCTATTTCGTGAGCGTGGATATCCCCGGCTGTGCCGCCGAAACGATCCGCCTTCTGCGGGAGGCCGGTGTCAAGATGACGGAGGCCGGCGCCCCCTATCCCTATCACCGCGACCCCGAGGACAAGACCATCCGCATCGCGCCCACCTATCCGTCGGTGGCGGAGCTGCAGCAGGCGATGGATCTGTTCTGCATCTGTGCCGAACTGGCGGCGCTGAAAAAGTCACTGTGAGTGACTGCATGTGCGCCTTTTTAAAAAAATTACAGAGAAACTGCCGGAAATGTTGACATTTTCGGCAGTTTCGTTTATAATGGGTCTATTAACGCGGCGATCGCCGCGTGGATTTTCAAACAATGGAGGAAAAGCCGATGAAGCGCACAGCAAAGCCCGTATTCTTCATCGTGGCGCTGGTCATCCTGGCGCTGGCCTACACGTCCGTTTTCGGTGTGTACACCAGCTTCGGCGACCGGCGTGATACGGTGATCCGCGGCGCGCGCGATATCCGTTTCGGTATTGATATTCGCGGCGGCGTGGATGTGACCTTCGGCCCGAAGGATGAGAATCTTTCCGTGACCGACAGTCAGTTGAGCGGTGTGAAAGCCGTCATCGAAGAACGTCTGGTTCTTCAGAACATTACCGACTATGAGATCTATTCCGACCTGAGCAATAAGCAGGTGGTCGTCCGTTTCCCCTGGAGTTCGGACGAGGCCAATTATGATCCCACCGAGGCTATCGGTGAGCTCGGTCAGACTGCTCAGCTCGAATTCCATATCGGCAGCGATACCGATGCCGAGACCGGCCGCCCCTCCGGCGACCTGGTGCTGACCGGTAACGATGTCGATTCCGCCACGGCGCAGTACGATCAGGAGAATTCCAATTACGTCGTCGTGCTGGAACTCAAGGAGAGCGGCAAAAAGGCGTTCGCCGATGCCACCATCAAGCAGCACGCGGCGGGCGGCACCATCTCCATCTGGCTGGACGATCAGATGATCTCCAACCCCACTGTGGAGGCGGACATCACCAACGGCGTGGCCACCATCTCCGGCAGTTTTGAGACGCTGGCCGACGCACAGGATCTGGCCAACCTCATCACCTCCGGTGCGCTGCCGTTTGAACTGGAAGTCAAGAGCAGCGGCACCGTGAACCCGACCATGGGCGAAAAGGCGCTCAACGCCATGGTGCTGGCCGGCATCATCGCTTTCGTGCTGGTGGCCGTGTTCATGCTGGTCTACTATCGCCTGCCCGGCTTCGTGGCGGTCTTCTCCCTGCTCGGTCAGGTGGCGGGCTCCATTGCGGCCGTGTCCGGCTATTTCGGCTTCTTCAACAGCTTCACCCTGACTCTGCCCGGTATAGCCGGCATGATCCTGTCCATCGGTATGGGCGTGGATGCCAACGTGCTGATCTCCGAGCGCGTCAAGGAAGAACTGATCAGCGGCAAGACGATCGACGGCGCCATCCGTTCCGGTTCGAAGGAGTCCTTCTGGGCGAACTTCGACGGTAACATCACCGTTATCATCGTTGCCGCCGTGCTGATGGGCGTCTTCGGTCCCTCCAGCAGTGTCTTCGGCTGGCTGTTCAGCCCCGTGATGCGCTGGTTCCCCGTGGCCACCACCGGTGCCGTGTATTCCTTTGGTTACACCCTGCTGGTCGGTATCATCTTCAACTTCATCATGGGCATGACGGCCACCCGCCTGATGCTCTCGTCGCTGTCGCGCCAGAAGTGGCTGCGTAAGCCCTGGCTGTATGGAGGTGAGCGGGCATGAAAAACTTTGATTTCATCAAAAGCCGCAAGATCTGCGTGATCGTGTCCCTCTGCATTTTTGCGGTGGGTATCCTGTTCAACATCATCTTCGGCACGAAAATGGATATCTCCTTCCGCGGCGGTACATTGATCCGCTACAGCTACACCGGCGAAGTGGACGAATCCGCTTTCACGGCGGCGGTGCAGGATGTGCTCGGCAAGGAAGCCGCAGTCACGCTGGAGAATGTGGACAACACCGATGTGGTCAGTGTGTCTCTGCCCAGTGAGATCTCGCTGGAGCAGCAGCAGTCGCTCAACGAGCGCGTCGAAAAGGACTTCGAGGCGAACAAGCCCGTGCAGGTCAGCGCCAACACTTTGTCTGCGCCGATGGGCCGCCTGTTCTTCGTCAAGTGCATCGTGGCCATCATTCTGGCCGCTCTGCTCCTGCTCATCTATGTGGGCATCCGCTTCCGCAAGATCGGCGGTGTGTCGGCCGGTGCCTTTGCTCTGCTGGCACTTGCCCATGACCTGCTCATCTGCTATTTCGTGTTTGTGGTCTTCCGCATCGAGATCGACGATAACTTCGTCGCCGTGATGCTCACCATCCTCGGTTACTCCCTCAACGACACCATCGTTATCTTCGACCGTGTCCGTGAGAACCGCCGCCGTCACAAGAATTTGCCCATCGGCGACGTGGTGAACATGAGCCTCAATCAGAGTTTTGCGCGTACGACGGTCACCACCATTGCCGTGTTCATGGCCGTGGCGGTCGTCGTGGTGGTCGGCCTCATCATGCGGATCGACTCCATCCTGAGCTTTGCGGTGCCGATGCTGTTCGGCGTCGTCTCCGGCTTCTAT
>JAZRVU010000019.1:0-9297 GCA_045599305.1 Acutalibacteraceae bacterium
AACGAAATTTCATACTAATACTATGAGAATGAGTTGTCATTCCGTTAGTGTGATTTCGGAGGTGAAAAGGTATGAAAGGCGAAAACGCAGCAATGAAAGCTGTCGGAAAACGGATCCAATATTACAGAAAGGCACGGGGCTATACGCAAGAGCAGTTTGCCGAGATGATCGACCTATCAACGAATTATCTTTCGGATGTGGAGCGTGGAAAAAGTTCGCCACGGCTTGATAAATTGGTGCTGATCATGAATAAGCTCGAATGCTCTGCCGATGAGATTTTTGCCGATGTGGTAAACACGGGATTTCAAGTCAGAAGCACCCGTTTGAGCGAGGAGATCGAGCGGGTATCCCCCGCAGACAGGGAGAAAGCGTTTGCAATATTACAGGCGTTTATCGAATGCTGCAACAGGTAAAACCGAATAGCCGGAACAGTCCGCACTTTATTTTTTGAGATACAGGCTTTTTTCGTCAAAAAACTGTGCTATGAATTGGTGACGGAATTAAAAGGAGAGTACCCCGAAATCAGGCGGATCAAGTTCCGCAAAGATTACGAAGACGGCGACGATTATACGATGCGATTCTTGATTTCCGGATACGAGGAAAGCATCTGCCCGAAAGGTGTGGGAAGTGCCGCCGTGCAGGTTATGTGGAACGCAATCAGGCGATGATCCGCGAAAGCGATGTCTGCATTTTTTACTATGACGAAAAGTATATGCTGTCCCGCCGAAGAAATAGCCGGCGAGATCTGTTTGGCTATCAACCAAAAAGCGGAACCGCTCTTGCCTATGCTTATGCCGTGCGGAAGAAAAAACGGATATATAACCTCTGTGAAAAAAACACTGATCTTTAAAAAATATGTCTGCAGTGGCACTGACAGAGGGAAAACCCGCCCGGCTTGACATTCGCGGACGGGGTGTGATATATTTATAAGGTAAATTTCAAAGGGGGCTGCGGCGGATGGCAAAATGGCTCAAAGCGGTGAAGGACGGTGTGTGTGCGCCGTTTCGCGGGATGACGTGGGAACGCTGGTTCCAGACGCTGGGCGGCGTGTGGACCGTGTGTGCCGCGCTGCTGCTGATCCTGCGGCCGGAGGATACTTATTACACCTCTGCTTTCGGGCAGGATCTGCCGTGGTGGCTGCTGCTCGGCTGCGCCGTGCTGGGCGTGGAGCTGGTGCTGCTGGCCGACCGCCTCTTTTCCGTCCGGGTGGAGGGATATCTGCTGCTCATCGGGTCGGTGGGGCTGGCGCTGGTGCTGGCCGCCCGTGCCAATTCCGCCACCAAATTCTACCTCTACTGCGGGTTGGCGGCCGTCATGGCCGTGATCGTGGCCTATGCCGCCTCGCGCGGGCTGCTGCGGCTTCCCGCTTTCAAACTGCCGCGATGGCTGACGGCGGCGGTGCTGGCCGTCCTCTTCTGCGCGGTGGGCGGCGCTATCGCGGCGGGCGGCGTGGCGCGCTATCGCGGGTATTACTCCCCCAATTTCGATTTCGGCATCTTCTGTCAGATGTTCCACAATATGAAGGAGAGCTTTCAGCCGCTCAATACCTGTGAGCGCAACGAACTGATCTCCCATTTCGCGGTGCACATCTCGCCCATCTATTACCTGCTGCTGCCGGCCTACGCGCTGTTCCCCGACCCGGCCACCCTGCAGATCGGGCAGGGGCTGGTGCTGGCAAGCGCGGTGGTGCCGCTCTGGCTGCTCGCCCGCGAAAAGGGGCTGAGCGAGAAGGTCGCGCTGGCGCTCGCGGCGGTCTACGCCTTTTATCCCGCCGTCGTCTGCGGCTGCAGCTACGACCTGCACGAAAACTGTTTTCTGGCGCCGCTGCTTTTGTGGATGTTCTGGTTTTACGAGAGCGGGCGGCGCTGGCCGCTGCTGGTGGCCGTCGTGCTGGTGCTGGCGGTGAAGGAGGACGCGGCCGAATATGTGATGCTGTTCGCGGCCTACATCATGGTCTCGCGCAGGGAATACCGGCTGGGCGCGCTGCTGCTCGGCGTGGCGCTCGTGTGGTTCGGCGCGGCGCTGTGGCTGCTCAACACCTACGGCACCGGGGACATGAGCAGCCGGTATGCCGTCTTCGCCTATGGCGGGGGCGGGCTGCTCAGCATGGTGAAAACGCTGATCGTCAACCCCGGCCTCTTCGTGCGGGAGGTCTTCAACCCCAATGAGGACAGCAAGCTCGTCAAATTGCGCTATCTGCTCGAAACGGTAGTGCCGCTGGGCGTGATGCTCTTCACCGGCCGGCATTTTTCCCGCTATCTCCTTGCGGTGCCGCTGCTGGTCAACCTGCTCTCCAACTGGCCCTACCAGACGAACATCCGGTTCCAGTACTCTTTCGGCATGACCGCGTTTTTCCTCTATCTGTGCGTGCTGAATGTGGCGGATATGAAGCCGCGTGCCGCCCGCGGAGCGGTGACCTACGCGGTCGTATCCTCGCTGATCCTCTGTCTGCTGGTCACCCTGCCCGATGTGCGGGAGGACGTGAGCCGCTACCGCCGGTCGGCCGACCGCTATGCCCGGCTGGACGCCGTGATGGCGCAGATCCCGGACGACGCCTCCGTCACCGCCTCCACCTTCCTGATGCCGCATCTGGCCGCGCGCGCGGTGCTTTACGAGGACTACTATCACCCCACTGTCGACACCGACTTCCTGGTGCTCGATCTGCGCCCGGGGCTCAACGCCAATGCGCAGACGCTCGAGCAGACTTACACCGCGGCCGGGTATATAGAGGTGGCGCGGGAGGACAAACTGGTGCTCGTGATGCAGAGCCCGACGTATGCGGGCAGCCTCGGCTGACCGGGCAAACAAACAGAAAAAGCCGCACGGCAGAATGTTCTGCCGTGCGGCTTTCCTTATGCTTTCAGTTCGGTACCGTCTTCGGTCAGCAGGCGGCCGTCCTCTTCAAAGTGGACGGGGGTGATCTCGGAGCGGCAGTAGCGCTGGATGTCGCGCATATGGAACGCATCCTGCATCCCCACGAAGGTGAACGCCATGCCGTGCCGTTTGGCGCGGCCGGTGCGGCCGATGCGGTGGAGGTAATACTCGTTTTCCTCCGGCACATCGAAGTTGAACACCGCCTCCACATCGTCCACGTCGATACCGCGGGCGGCCACGTCGGTGGCGGTGAGGATCTCGAATTTGCCCTCGCGGAAGCCGCTCATCACGCGGTTACGCTGGCTCTGCGGGATATCGCCGTGCAGGCAGTCGGCCGAGCGGCCGTCCTTTTTCAGCCGCATATCCAGCCACCGCACGGTGGATTTCATGTTGGCGAAGATCATCACCCGCTTGAGGTCGAGCGTGTCGATGAGGCGTAGTGTGGTGGCGAGGCGCTGTTCGGCCGAGGAGACCGCCAGCGAATACTGGGCGATCTGCGGGCTGTTTTCGCCCTCCGCCTCCACCGTGATCTCCACGGCGCCGTGCTGATATTCCCACGCCACGTCCATCACGTCGCGCGAGATGGTGGCCGAGAACATGACCACCTGCGTGTCGGAGGGGGTGGTGTTGAGGATGCGGCGCACATCGCGGATGAAGCCCATCTTCAGCATTTCGTCCGCCTCGTCCAGCACCGCGGTGTAGACACCGCCGAGCGACACGTTGCCGCGGCCCATGTGGTCGAGCAGACGGCCGGGGGTGGCCACCACGATGTGGGGGTTCTTTTTCAGTGCCGCCACCTGCTTGGGGATGGGCTGGCCGCCGTAGATGGCGGCGATGCGCACCTGCGGGATATAGGCCGCCAGCGCGCGCAGCTCCTCCGTGATCTGCAGGCACAGTTCACGGGTGGGGCAGAGGATCACCGCCTGCACGTCGGGACACTGCAGATCGACACATTCCAGCAGCGGGATGCCGAAGGCACAGGTCTTGCCGGTGCCGGTGGGGGCCTTGGCGATCACGTCCTGCCCCTCCAGCATGGGCGGGATCGCCTGCTGCTGCACGGGGGTGGGCGCTTCGATGCCCATTTTGTGAAGGGCTTTCACGATCGGCTCTGTCAGCTGCAGATCGCCAAAGCTCAAAAGGGTCTGACTCATGTAACGGGGTATCCTTTCTTTATTCAGCCATGGTCGGATCGGTACCGTCATCCGGGTCGGTGGTCGTCACGTCCGGATCGGCGACGGTCGTCTCATCCGGATCGGCGACGGTCGTTTCGGTCGGCGCTTCGGTGGTGGGCTTTTTGGTGCGGGTGGTCGTGGTGGGCTTTGCCGTGGTCGTGACGGGCTTCGTCGTGGTCGTGGTGGGCTTCGCCGTAGTCGTGGTGGTGGGCTTCGCCGTGGTCGTGACCGTAGTCGTGGTGGTGGACATCTCGGTGGTCGTGGTGGTGGGCGCCTCGGTGGTCGTGGCGCTGCTCACCCGCAGACGGATTACGCTGCCGCGGGCCACGGAATTGCCGCGGGCCGGGCTGGAGGAGTCGACATTGCCGGCTTCCTGTGCCGAAATGGGCACCTGATCCACCTGCACCTGCAGGCCGAGTGCCTCCATGAGGGTCATGGCGTGGTCGAGCGGCCAGCCGGTGAGATCGGGGATGGTCACATATTCCGAACCGGCGCTGATGACCACATAAACCGGCTCGGTGATATCCACCTTTTCCTCACTGGAGGGCGTCTGCGACACGATGGTGCCGGCGGGGATGGAGTCGCTGTATTGCAGTCCGTTCAGCAGCACGGGGCGGTCCTCCACGAATTTGCCGCGCAGCTCATAGTAGGAGCGGCCCAGCAGATCGGGCACCGGCAGGATGGTGTTGGCCGCGTGGGCCTTGGTCTCGTCGGTGATGACGATGGTGCCGGTGGGCTGCGTGATGGGGTCATCGCTGCCGTGATTGCCGCTGAAGCGGCCGGGGAACAGTTTGTTGAGTACCAGTATCGCCACGAGGATCAGCGCGATGATGAAGCCGATCACCAGCAGCACGGCGAACAGGGTGCGGCGGCTGCGGGGCTCTTCCGCCTCCTCTTCTTCCTCTTCCGCTTCTTCAAGCGGCTCGCCGCCGGCCTCGTCGTCCAGCAGGGCGGCAACGGCCGGTGCCTCGGAGAGGCGGTCGCGCAGTTCGTCGATGGTGGCGATGCGCTTTTCGGTGCTGGGCTGCAGCGCGTGGAACAGCGCCGCGGCCACATGGGACGGCAGATCGGCCGCCGCCTCGGAGGAAACGGTCAGATCGGAATTGGTCTGCGGGCGCCCTTCGCCGTCGGGGGGCGGGTTGCCCACCAGCGTGCGGAAGATCACCGCCGCCAGACCGTAGACGTCCGTTTCGGCGCCGCAGTGTGCGCCGAAGGAGTACTGCTCCGGTGCGGAATAGCCGGAATGCAGATCCGGCGACAGTTCGCTGTCGGAGGTGCGGGCCTCCGGAATGGCGAAATCGCCGATGTGCAGTTTGCCGTCATCGGCCAGCACCAGACATTCCGGCGTCAGGCCGAAGTGGAACACCCCCGCCTTGTGCAGCGAGATGATGGAGGCGCACAGCGGGATGAAGAGCGGACGCGCCTCGTCCCAGCTCATGCGGCCGCCGCGCTCTTCCAGCACCGCCGCCAGCGTCTTGCCCTCGCAGCGCTCGCTGACGGTGTAGGCCGTCTCGTTCTCGCGGAAGATATCGTAGATCGGGATGCTGGCGGGCAGGTCGCGCATACGGGCGACCACCCGGGCATGGGTGAGGAATTTGTTGAGATATTCCGCTTCGGTCTGCTCGCAGCCGGCGATCACCCGCAGCGAATCGTCCACGTTGCGGTCACACAGCGTCTGCGGCCAGAACTCGCGGATGGTGATGGGGGCTTTCAGCACGGTGTCGAAGCCGGCATAGACCGCCGCGTCACCGACCGCCTGCTGCAGACGCCCCACCATATAGCGCTCCGACAGTACGGTGCCGATCTGCAGAAAGCTGGGCGGATTGGGTTCGTCCGCCCGGTCACCGCAAACGGGGCAGGGCAGCCCGGCCGTATCCTCCGACAAAGGGTTCATACAATTCATGCACAGATGCGAAAATGGTGTCATATGCACAGCTCCTTCCTGTCGTGCTTACTATACCTTATATAATGAAAGATGTCAAGAAAAGCAACAAATTTGTAACCATTTGCATACGCCCTCATTGTATCACATTTTTTCGTGTTTCGCAACCCTTCGCAGGATGACAGAGGCTTTTCGGCCGGTTGCACAAAAAAAGTAAAAAAAAGGCGAATGCGCCGTCATGGCGAATATTTTCCATATATTGGAATACTTGTTTGAAAACGTGCATAAAATATTGTTTGAAAAGCCGCCGCTTTTTGCAACTGTGTGCAAAAACCGGCCGGGAACCTCGTCCCGACCCGAGGAAAAGACCGCCCGCTTCTTTTTCGGCCGAAAAGCGAAAAAGTGGAAAAAATGCCGTACAAAGTGCACAAAATCCTTAAAAATGAGTTGGTTGACACGGCAGAGCGAAATGAGTACAATGGCCATAACGGAAATCCCGGATGGGTCACTGTCCGAAGATCGGTGTGCCGGGCACACGGATCTTTAAAAACAGGAGAGGAGGATACCATGGAGAACCGGCAAACGGAAAAACAGAATATGATACGCGTGCCGTTCTGGCGCAGCCGCCTGGCGGCGCTGGCGATGCTCTCTGTCGTGAGTGCGGCGGCGGTCACGGTGCTGGTGATGCATATGCAGTCCTTTACGGTGCGGGACGGTGCCAAGCGTTATGTGGTATCCACCCTTTCCGGCGATCCCGCCGAGGCCGTCCGGCTGGCGGGCGTATCGGTGGGCGAAGATGACGCCATCACCCGTCTGGGCAACGGCAACGAGCTGACCATCGACCGCGCCTTTACCGTCAGCGTGCTGGTGGACGGCGAGGTGCGCGAGGTGCGCATGACGAGCGGCACCGTGGGCGATGCACTGGAGCGCGCAGGCGTGGACATGGCCGGTTACCGGCTGGTGAACGCGCAGTTCAGCGATGCGGCGAGCGACGGGCTGGATATCTGCCTGGTCAGCGCCGTGACATATAATGAATATACCGAGACCGAAGCGATCCCCTGCCAGACGCAGGTGCAGTACACCACCGCGCTGGCCAAGGGGTGTGTGAAGATCTTGCAGCCGGGCAGCGACGGACAGATCGTGCGCACCTACCGCGAAACGCTGGAGGACGGCGTGGTCGTCTCCCGCGTGGTGCTCTCCGAAACGCGGACGGAGCCGGCACCGCGTATCCAGCAGATCGGCACCCAGTTGGGGGTGGCCATGTCACCTGCGCCCCGTGCCATCGCACTGGATGCGGCCGGTCAGCCGGTCAACTATTCGCAAATGATCACCGGTACCTGCACGGCCTATACCAACGACCGCGGGCTTGCCGGCGAGTTCACCTCCACCGGCCGTGTGGCGGCGGTGGGCGTGGTGGCGGTCGACCCGGAGATCATCCCCTACGGGAGCGAGCTCTATATCGTCTCGGCCGACGGCTCGTATGTCTACGGCTACGCCATCGCGGGGGACACCGGCGGTGCCGCCAAGGCCGGCCGTATCGTGGCCGACCTGTTCATGAACACCTATGAGGAATGCATCCTCTTCGGCCGCCGTCCCATGAACGTGTATGTCCTGAACTGAAAAATGCTCCTGCCCGTACGGGCAGGAGCATTTTTGTGTTTATTCCTCGAAATCCAGGCAGACGCGCCGGGCGGTGAAGGGGCGTACGCGGCCGTTCGCCACCGCCAGATGAGCGGGATGTGCGGCGTAAACGGCCAGTGCCGCGGCATCTTCAAAGGCGCTTTCCAGCATCAGGTCGGCGTTGGAGCCGGGCAGCCCGTCGGTGTGTACCCGGATGGACAGCAGCCCCGGGATCTGCCCCATGAGCCCCTCCAGTCCCTCGCGGATGCCGGCTTTCACAGCGACCTTTTCCTCGGCGGAGAGGTCGTCTTTGAGCTGCCACAGGATGATGTGACGTACCATAATACCGATTCCTTTCATAAAAAACTGTTGAAAAAGCGGGACGGCATTTGCGGAGTGCCCGCAAGGACACTCCGCAACGAAATAAATCCCTTGCGGGATTTGTGAAATACGCTTCGCGTGTGAAATATTGCTGCGCAATGTGAAATGCTCTGCGGAGCGTGAGGGATTTATTTCATTTCACATTCGGCTTCAGCCGAATATTTCACAATGGCGCAGGCCATTATTTCACATTTGCCGTAAGGCAAATATTTCACTTATAATACCAACTGAACAGAAAAACAGGCCGATTCGTTTGTCGGCCTGTTTTCTTTTTGACCAAGAGCGCACTTGCTCACCACACAAGGGCGGTAGTGTCATAAAACTATCCTTAAGGGCAGCCTTATTGCCGCCCCGCTTTTTGTGTGAGAGTTTTTTGGGAGGGGGAATCTGTCCCCCCCGCCAAGTTCCGAATGAAAGGGGGGGATTCGTCCCCCCGCCAAATTCCGATTGAAAGGGGGGGTGAAGAATGGCACATGGTGCCATTCTTCCTGCGGGGGGGATTCGTCCCCCCGCCGTCAACCTGTGACGATCTTGCGGAAATCGTAGGGATCGCAGGCCTTCACGGCGGCGGCGTTCACCGTCACCTTCAAAGCGTCGGCGGCCTTTTGCACTTCCTCGTTGAACTCGTCATACTTGAGCTGATAGAGGATGGCTTCTTTCTGATCGGCGAAGTAATCCACCGCGTTGCCGTCCTCATCCTCGCCGCGGTCGGCTTCGGGATCCAGACGCAGCACCAGCGCCTTGGTGGCCACACCGGCATCGGTCTTGTAGTCGATGATCTTGACCTCGTTGAATTCCATTTCGTTCAGCGCGGCGACCAGTTCCTTGTCGCCGGATTCATCGTCGGTGATATCCACACGGTTGTCCGCCAGCGTGGAGGGCTTGTCCTCTTCGGTCTCGGCGGCGGTGTCTTCAGCATCTTCGGCTTCGGCGGCCTTGGCAGCGGCGGTATCGGCCTTCTGCTTGTCGATCACGGCGTTGAAATCGCCCGTCTCATTGTACAGGGCGAGATAGTCCTCCAGCGCCTTCTGCACGTCGGCGATCTCCTCTTCGGAAAGGTCACCGTCGTCGTCGGTCAGCGGGTGGGAGATGATCTCATAGCTGAGATAGTATTTGTCGAAGTAGCCGCGGATATCCTCGGCCGACACGGCGCGTTCGCCGCCCTCGTCATAGAGGCCGTAGAACAGGGCACGTTCGTTGCCGTTGTAGGCGCGGTACATCTTCTCGAAGCTCTTGTTGTTGAAGCCGAACTCGATGAACGCGTCATTGGCCAGCGTGGCCAGATATTCGTCGGCCGCGGCCTTGTCCTCATCGGAGATGGCCAGCTTGTGCTCGTCGAGCATCTTTTCCAGCGCGACCTGCCGCACG